>NZ_JBNPOK010000001.1:0-177005 GCF_050315135.1 Collinsella sp. SGI.033 | reverse complement strand
ATGCCGCACGCCGCGTGGTACATGGCCGTCACGGTGGCGGCGTCGCGCCCGCGGAACACCTGCGACACGATCCTGCCCACGCGGCGCCTCAGCTGCCAGGAGCCCGCCTCGCTCATGCAGTCGCGCATGAGGTGGACCGCGCAGCGCTGCCACGCGGCGCCCTGGAAGACCTCGCCGAGCGCCCGGACGAGTCCCGGGTGGGCGTCCGAGACGACGAGCTGTTAGCATCGCAGCCGATGGCGGTGACCACGGCGGTGGAGGCGACGCGCCCCTCGTGGCGGCACTTGACGTAGGTCGCGTCGAGCCAGACGTAGGGCACCGGCGAGCCGTCGAGCGGCCTTGCGCAGAGCTCCTCGATGTCTGCGTCCAGGCTCGAGGCGATGGCGCTCACCTGGTCCTTCGAGAGCCTGGAGACGCCCATCTTCTCGGCCACCCTCCTCACCTTGCGGGTGCTCGTGCCCGTGGCGTACATCTCGGCCACGGCGGCCACGAGGGCGCGGTCGACGCGCCGGTGGCGCCCGAGCACGTCCTCCGGGAAGAAGCTGCCGGAGCGCAGTTTGGGGATGCGCAGCGTCAGCGTGCCGACGCAGGTGGCGAGCGACCTCTCGCGGTAGCCGCTTCGGCTGTTCGCTCCGCCACCGCACGGCTGGTCGGCCTCGGCGTCCATCACGGCGTTCACGACCTGCTCGGCGAGCCTGCGGAGCAGCTCCTGCATGTCGATGGCGCCGTCGTCGAAACGGGGCATGGCGAGCATGTCCGGCGTCGGGTCTGATAAGATTCCCATAGCGGTCTTCGTCCTTTCCTAGAACCTGTTGTTGTGGTGATTTCAGATTCTAGGACGAAGGCCGTTCTTCGTTAAACGGGCGCTAGGGCGCCACCCTTACGCCAACATTTTCGACGCGATCCTCAAGCAAGAAACCGACCCTCTGTAGCATTTGCTCATAGTGGGTCGGTTTCAGACGTTTGATTCAACTTTCGTTAAACAGTTATTAATTCAGTTCAATATTTCTCGGCTATTAAGAGTCAATTCTAATTTTGACCAAATCGTGTACCGTTTTTCTTTGATCTAAAGGTGGGAGTTGCATATAGTTGCCATAGTTTTGACTTAAATATCCATCGAAGTCGGCAATCGTTTTATAGCTCCGATTTTCGAACTCTACATCACAAAACGTGTTAAACATTGTTCTGGGTTTGATTTCTTTTTCGGGACCGTATGCTCCGCCAACTGGATATACACTGCTGCATCCTTGAATTTCATTGTATCTAGTCATTTCTTTATAAAGCTTTCTTGTAAGCCATTTTATAGAAATGAAAGGAGTAAAGATACGCACCAAGTGAAATGCAACATGCTGTATTAGAGTCTTTCCTTCTGGCATTGTATAGCCGCATTTAACTATGTAGAGATTTCTGAGAAAGAAAACCTTTCTCAGATATTTTTTTCGGCTTCTTGACTCATCCGGGATTGCGTCATACGGGAAGATATCGATCCAGATGCCCTGTTGCATCTGAACGTTTTTGCAATATCGTTCAATCATTTCGGTTTTTGTATTGCGAATTTTGGCAAAGACTAAACCGCAATAGGGATCTGATTTCATTGTTTGGAGAAAAAAGGGTTCAGGCAATTCGTCGGCACAGGCTTTTTCAAATTTCTCAAAATCTTCTCTTAACATGCCAACATCAATATCGTCGTCCCATGGGATAAAGCCTTTGTGCCTTATGGCTCCAAGGCAAGTGCCGCCTGACAAAAAGTAATTAATATTGTGCCTGTTGCATATATCGACAAATTGATCAAGCATTTCAAGCTCTTTAGTTTTAATCGCTGCCAAGTCATTAGTATCGATATCCATCATCAGCTCCTGTTATCGTTCAAAGGCCTCAAGTAATTTCAAGGCAGTTTGATTCCATGAGAATGCTTGTAATACATGTTCATATTCCCTGCTCGCACACGTCTTATATAGCGAGGGATTATCTATAAAACGCTCAATAAGTGCCGCTAGTTCTGAGTCGTCACCAGATTTAAGAACAAAGCCGTAAGAAGGATCAGGGATAATTTCATCAGTTCCTCCGTTGGCTAGCGTTACGAGAGCGCATTTGCATGCCGCGGCCTCCAGAAGACACGTAGGCATTCCCTCTGGATATCTGCTGGGGAAGCAAAAAACGTCTGTTTGATTTAAAAGAGCGGATAGGTCAGGGTGACTTAAGCGTCCAACATAGTGCAAATTATTATATTGTTTTGATAATTGTGTAAGCGTATCTTCAAGCGGTCCCGAGCCAGCAATTATGACGTCTATTGATGTCGGAAAAATGCATGCAAGATTCGCTACCTGCAACACTCCCTTTTCTCCAATCAGTCGTCCTGCATATGTAATGATTAGTCGATTGCCCCGATTAAGAAAGAGACGGCCGCTATTTAGTTCATTAAATGCTTCCACATCAATCGCGTTATTTATCTCTCCTTTTGAGTTGATGTCAAATGTAGATAGCCATTTGCTGCTCATTCTTGATACACCGTAATAATTTATGTTATATCGCTTGAGTAAGTTGGTAGTGACAATCTCTGCGTTTTTTAGCAAACTCGACAATACCGAAGATTTCGTGGGGATGAATGAAGAACTGTGGTCAATTAAAATGGGCGTTAGGCCCATTAAATTGGCGATACGTGCGCCAATGTTGGACAGCACGTAATATCTTCCGTTCAATACGATGCAAGTATCATTATATCCATTTAAAAGAGGGATTATTTTTTTATATAAACCAACTAAATTCGGGATCGGGTATCGTCCATTCAGCAGACTGATTTTTCGCAGCCTGCATACTTGAATGCCGTCCTCACAGCTTATCCCTGGTTCTCCATCGGTTGTTATTACGAGAACGTTGTTGCCTAATTCAATAAGTTTTTTTGCGAGCGAATGCGTGTAGTTTTCGATTCCGCCCATACTGGGTATGTAGCGTGAGAAAAATACAATCGTTTTTGAGTGGCCAGTCATATCAAACCTCAAGATAAGTACTTTACTAGCATTCTTGCCATGGAAATACCTTATTAGCGTAAGACATTACTACTCCCGTCTTATCTTCAAAGCTGAATTTCGAATGAAAATGATTAGATTGATACCTGCTAAGCTAGTAAAGGGAAATGTGAATGCAAATTAGTTGAATCTCGATATCAGGACGGCTCGATTTATTAATGCGCGCGCAGCTCATTTTTTCCTGCTATCGAATTAATTTGAGGGATTACATATGTTCCCTTGATATTTTACTTCAATCGGATTGATTTAAGTGTTATTAGGCATCACTATTTCTAATTGGAGGCATAGTTCCATTTACGTTGGTTAAGATCCGAACTTGGCATTTTCGCTATGATGGCATTGTTGATAACTAGGTAATTTGAGAGTTTGTTTTGAAGACACTGATTATTATTCCAGCATTTAACGAAGAGGAATCTCTCGAGTCTACGGTCAGCAAGCTGACCGCCGCTGTTCCCGATGTTGACTACCTGGTCGTTAATGACGGTTCCAGTGATAGAACTGTCCAAATTTGCCGTGACAATGACTATCCGTTTTTGGATTTGCCCTGCAACCTTGGACTTGCCGGCGCATTTCAGGCGGGCATTAAATACGCTTATCGTCATGGCTATGATTGCGCTATTCAGTTTGATGCTGATGGCCAGCATTTGCCGCAGTATATCCATGATCTAGTGCAAGCGCTCCAGACATGTGATATCGCGATCGGTTCGCGATTCGTCGATCAGTCTAAGGGCAGTTCGCTGCGCATGTTTGGTAGCAATATCATCCAGGGCGCCATTAAGCTCACGACTGGTCAGGTTATTCACGACCCCACGTCGGGTATGCGTGCTTTTAACAAGCGCATGATTAAGCTTCTCGCACTTGGGTTCAATATGGGTCCCGAGCCCGATACTGTTTCATACCTTATTCGTGCCGCCCATGCCAAAGTTGTCGAAGTGCCGGTTCAGATGGCCGAGCGCGAGGCGGGGGAGAGCTACTTTAACTGGAAGTCGTCCGTCAAGTATATGCTTCGCATGACTTTATCTATTCTGTTTATCCAGTTCTTCCGTAAAAGCCTGGAGGGCGATGCCGCATGACGCTTCCGCTTCGCATTACATTGTTTGCCGCGTCTCTGCTCACGTTTGGTTATATGACCATTAAGATTCGCGATTCAAAAATGCGCCTTGAAGACTCTTTGTTCTGGTTCTGCTTCTCGGCCCTGCTGCTGCTTGCCAGTATTTTTCCTCAGGTGTTTTTCTGGCTTTCGAATCTCGTTGGCACCATGTCGCCTTCGAACTTCGTGTTCCTGTTCTTCATCTTCATCTTGCTTATTGTTTGCTTTAGGTTGAGCGTTCGTCTTTCTCAGCTCGATACGAAGCTTCGCGAGCTTACTCAGCAGTTGGCGATCGAAAAGCATGAGCGCCATCAAAACGACGAGCGTCATGCGAAGAGAGGCTAATTCATGAAAGGCATCATCCTCGCCGGCGGGTCCGGCACGCGCCTGTACCCGCTCACGCTCGTGACCTCCAAGCAGCTGCTGCCGGTCTACGACAAGCCAATGATCTACTATCCGCTGTCCACCCTCATGCTGGCGGGCATCCGGGACATCCTGGTCATCTCCACGCCGACGGACCTCCCCAACTTCGAGCGCCTGCTCGGGGACGGCTCGCGTTACGGCGTGAACCTGTCCTACGCCGAGCAGCCGAGCCCGGACGGCCTGGCCCAGGCCTTCACCATCGGCGAGGAGTTCATCGCCGGCGAGCCGTGTGCCCTGGTGCTCGGCGACAACATCTTCTACGGCAACGGCCTGTCGCGCCACCTGACGCGCGCCGTGCAGAACGCCGAGTCGGGCAGGGCCACGGTGTTCGGCTACCACGTGGACGACCCCGAGCGCTTCGGTGTTGTCGAGTTCGACGCGCAGGGCAGGGCCGTCTCCATCGAGGAGAAGCCCGCCGAGCCCAAGAGCTCCTACGCCGTCACCGGCCTGTACTTCTACCCGGGCGACGTGGCCGCCAAGGCCCACGAGGTCAAGCCATCGGCCCGCGGCGAGCTCGAGATCACCGACCTCAACCGGATGTACCTGGGGGAGGGGACGCTCTCCGTCGTCACCCTGGGCCGCGGCTACGCGTGGCTCGACACCGGCACCATGGAGAGCCTCCACGAGGCGTCGGAGTTCGTCCGCGCCGTGGAGCACTCCCAGGACCTGCCCGTGTCTGTGCCCGAGGAGATCGCCTGGGAGAACGGATGGATCACGACCGAAGGGCTCACGGAGGCCGCGGAGGCCTACGGCAAGTCGGTCTACGGTCAGCACCTCAAAAAGGTCGCCGCCGGCGAGATCGTCAACAGCCCGCGCGAGTACTAATCCGACCCAATGGGAGACAGAAACATGTCTGAAGAGCTCTTCGAGCCCAGGAACATCATCGTCACGGGCGGCTGCGGCTTCATCGGCAGCAACTTCGTCCACTATGTCGTGGACAACCACCCGGGCGTCCACGTCACCGTGCTGGACAAGCTGACCTACGCCGGCAACCCCGAGAACATCGCCGGGCTGCCCTCCGACCGCGTGGAGCTCGTCGTGGGCGACATCTGCGATGCCGAGCTTCTCGATAGGATCGTCCCGGGCCACGACGCCATCGTGCACTACGCCGCCGAGTCCCACAACGACAACTCCATTGCAGACCCGGAGCCCTTCCTGCGCACCAACGTCGAGGGCACCTTCCGCCTGCTGGAGGCCGTCCGGAAATACGGAATCCGCTACCACCACGTCTCCACCGACGAGGTCTACGGCGACCTGGCGCTCGACGACCCGGCCAAGTTCACCGAGGAGACGCCGTACAGGCCCTCCTCGCCGTACAGCTCCACCAAGGCGTCCTCCGACATGCTCGTGCGCGCCTGGACCCGCACCTACGGGCTTCGCACCACGATCTCCAACTGCTCCAACAACTACGGCCCCTACCAGCACGTGGAGAAGTTCATCCCCAGGCAGATCACGAACATCATCGACGGCGTGCGCCCCAAGCTCTACGGCCGCGGCGAGAACGTCCGCGACTGGATCCACACCGAGGACCACTCCTCGGCCGTCTGGGACATCCTCACCAAGGGCCGCATGGGGGAGACCTACCTTATCGGCGCAAATGGCGAGAAGAACAACATCACGGTCCTGCGCATGATCCTCACGGCCATGGGCCGCGACCCCGAGGACTTCGACTGGGTCGCCGACCGCCCCGGCCACGACCGCCGCTACGCCATCGACTCCACTAAGCTCCAACGCGAGCTGGGCTGGAGGCCGGTGCACACCGACTTCGCCGAGGGCCTGAGGGCCACCATCGACTGGTACGTGGCCAACGAGTCTTGGTGGCGCCCGGCCAAGGAGGCCACCGAGGCCCGCTACAGGGCACAGGGGCAGTAGAACGGACCCCGGCGAACCGCACCGCGAGGCGCCCGTGCGGGGCCGCAGGGCATGGGGATGATCCTGCGTTCCCGCGCGTGCGCCCTCGCTTTTCCAACCTCTTCGATAGGAGCTTTTCTCACATGGCAGACATCGCATTCGAGAAGGACCTCGCCGTCACCGAGACCGGCATCGGGGGCCTCAAGGTCGTCGACCTCGCCGTCCACGGCGACTCGCGCGGCTGGTTCAAGGAGAACTGGCAGCGCGCCAAGATGACCGCTCTGGGCATCCCCGACCTCAAGGTCGTCCAGAACAACGTCTCCTACAACGACAGCCGCGGCGTCACCCGCGGCATCCACGCGGAGCCCTGGGACAAGTTCATCTCCGTCGCCCGCGGCAGCGTCTTCGGCGCCTGGGTGGACCTGCGCGAGGGCAGCGCCACCTACGGGAAGGTCTTCACCTGCACCCTGGACCCCTCAAAGGCCATCTACGTCCCGCGCGGCGTGGGCAACTCCTTCCAGGCCCTGGAGGACGGCACCGCCTACACCTACCTTGTGGACGCTCACTGGTCTCTCGAGCTGAAGAAGACCTACACCTTCGTGAACCTCGCCGACCCCGAGCTCGCCATCGGGTGGCCCATCCCGCTGGATCAGGCCACCGTATCCGAGGCCGACCTCAACCACCCGATGCTCAAGGACGTCGTCCCCATGGCGCCGAAGCGCACCCTCGTCACCGGCTGCAACGGCCAGCTGGGCCGTGCGGTCCGCGCGCTGGCCGAGGAGCGCGGCGTCGCCAGGGACTTCGACTTCTGCGACATCGACACCTTCGACTTGTCCGACCCGGACGCCTATTCACAATACGACTGGTCGCTCTACGGCACCGTGATCAACTGCGGCGCCTACACGGCGGTCGACAGGGCCGAGACTCCCGAGGGCCGCGTGACCGCCTGGAAGGCGAACGCGACGGGCCCCGCCCTTCTCGCCCGCACCTGCGCCGAGCACGGGATCACCCTGGTCCACGTTTCCTCCGACTACGTCTTCGACGGCACCGCCGAGGTCCACACCGAGGGGGAGCTCCTCAGCCCGCTTTCCGTCTACGGCCAGACCAAGGCCGCCGGCGACATCGCCGTGGCCGGCTGCCCGCGCCACTACATCATGCGCTCCAGCTGGGTCATCGGCGAGGGCCACAACTTCGTCAAGACCATGAAGGCGCTCTCCGACCGCGTCGCCGACCCCGAGGACAAGCTCACGCAGATTACGGTCGTGGACGACCAGCTGGGACGACTGACCTTCACGCGCGACATGGCCGAGGCCATCTTCCACGTGCTGGGCTCGCACGCCCCCTACGGCACCTATAACTGCACGGGCTCCGGCGCCGTCAAGTCCTGGGCCGACATCGCCCGCGCCGTCTTCGAGGCCGCCAACGGCAACGGCGACAGGGTCGTGCCGGTTTCGACCGACGACTACTACGCGAGCGCCGAGGGCCCCGTAGCCCCGCGCCCGGTCCACTCCGCGCTCGACCTGTCCAAGCTCGAGTCGGTCGGCTTCCACATGCCCGACTGGGAGGAAGAGCTGTTAAGTTTGATGATGGGTTGGGTTGTAGATTAATGATAGATTGGTTTGTCTTTTCAGTTAATTATATATTTGCGCTTTTGCTGCTAATCACACCGGGTTTCATTTGCTCGTTTCCAATTTGTAGGTCCGTCAGTCGCTCAATTTGTATCGCTCCTGCTTTAACATTGTTTCTTTTCACCTTATGCGGCATTGTGCTATCGCAGCTTAAGTTAATGCTCTCCCCGGTCATTTTTCTTGCTGTATCGGTGGCCGTCTCGATTGCCGTTGGCTTTACTTTCTGCCAGCTAAATGCTGGATTCAGATCCTGTATCAATTGTTTTATCGATTCGTTTCAACATGGCATGGTGAGTATCTATTTTTGGTATTTTTTTGTCGGCACCATATTTATAATCCTGCTGTTTCTTCTTCCGATATCTGGGCCAAATTCTTTCTCTACCACTGCGGATGCTGGCCCCCATTTAAGTTACGTTCGTGCGTTTGTGGAGTCCGGCACATATAGCTCGCTTCATGTTTCGAATGATCCCGCTACCATTCACGCTGCTGGTTTTTATCCGGCGGCGTTCCATGTTTTTTCGGCCGCACTTACAGCTCTTCCTGGCTGCACGGTTACCATGGCTGTAAATATCGTTATCGTTCTCATCTGCTCCGTGATTTATCCTTTTGCCTGCTATTTACTATTGTCCAAGCTCTTTTCATCCGATTCGCTTGAGCTTAAAACCGGCGCTTTGGCATGTCTGTGCAATGTCGGATTTCCATGGGCATTTTTAGTGTGGGGTCAGCTGGACTCAAATCTATTGGGATTTGCCCTCGTCCCTATATTTGTATTCGCTTTCTGGGAGCTTCTGTTTCCACGTTACTCCGTTTCGCTGAACAGCCGAATAGTGTGCGTTATTTCTTGCGGGGCTTCTCTTGCGCTTGCGCAGCCGAATGCAGTATTTACGGCAGGTATATTTTGCATACCGTTAATTGTTCACTATGCAACCGTGTGGTACGCCGGCAAATATAACCAAGGGGCGCAGTTAATTGGCTTGCGCAAAAGCCTCCTCTGCGGTTGTGTATTGCTGGCAATTACACTTGTCTGGATTGCTGTTTACCGTCTGCCGGCCATGCGCAGTGTTGTTACGTTTGATTGGCCAAATGATGCATCTGTTGTTCAAGCGGCAATCGCTGCCGTTCTTTTGAAATACGGCGGGATGCTGCAGTATCAATTTCTATTGGCGCCATTTGTGCTGCATGGGCTGTATATAGCATTTAAATCCGAGCGATTTAGGCCAGTGGCGTTTCTTTATCTATTTGTTAGCTTTTTATTCATAGCGTGTTACACCAAGGGCTTTCCGTTCGCTAGTTTATTTAGTGGGTTTTGGTATAACGATTTTTATCGTATGGGTGCAATGGCGGCTATGGCGTCTGTCCCGTTGCTGTGCCTTTCTTTTGCCTCTATCTTCAATTTGCTTAATTCGGCGGACGTTTCCTGCAACGGGCGGTTCTCCCGAGCGCTTTCTGCGGCGGCTACCCTGATTTTTGTGGCTATTCTTATTCACCCAAGCATTCAGCTCCCGGATGGATCATGGTTTGATACGCCGTTTGGATCCATTAAAAGCGGAGTTGAGCGGACGTATGCGAAGAATAATGTCGAAGGTATTGACTTTGCTGAGTGGGATTTCATCGAAGAATGCCAAAAGATTGTAAAAAACGATGTGGTCATTAATGTTCCTTTTGATGGCAGCGGAATGTTGTATGGGGCAACAGGAATGAATGTCGTTTATAGGAACATATCTGCAAAACATGGTCAATTTCAAGAGACCGAGCCGATTCGGCTTCACCTTAGCGACATTTCGATGGATGCTTCTGTGCGTGACATGGTTTCAGCTCTTAACGCACGATACGTCCTTATTCTTGATTACAACTCTCCCAATGGGTCCATCGTTCCGTACGCATATCATCCTCGCGAGGCTTGGGAGGGCATTTTGGATATTAATGAAAATACGCCCGGTTTTGAACTTGTCTTGAGTAGGGAAGACATGCGTTTGTTTAGGATAGAATAAGACAAAATTCCCTTGATATTTAAAGGAGTAGGTATGGCAGAAATCAAGATTGCTGTAGCTTGCCATAAGCCCTCTGAGCTTCCTCATAATGATATTTATTGTCCCGTTCAGGTTGGATCTGCCATCGCTAAAAAGCGTCTAGATGGCATGCGTCACGATGACGAAGGCGATAATATATCGCGCAAAAATCAGTCCTATTGTGAACTAACCGCTCAATATTGGGCTTGGAAAAATTTGGATGCGGATTACTTGGGGCTATGCCATTACAGGAGGTTTTTAACTTTCCCGGAGGGAGAGTTTAAATACAACGAAAGAAACCAAATCGAAGCTGGTTTTTTGGATGACTATAACAAGAAACGCTTTGGTCTCGAAGACCAAGCTTTGATGCATAGCGTTATCGAGTCTTATGACTGTGTTGTTGGTGAGCTTGAGGACGTATCAAAGTTATTTACTCCGTATGGAAAGCAAAAAACCGCATATCTGCATTGGGCGAAACATGATCGTGACCTTATTAACGTTAACGATTTAAATCGCCTATTTGATCTTGTTGATGAAATGTACCCTCAGTACTCCCATGATCTTCATGAGTATATGAATGGTAAGAAGTTTCTTGGCTTTAATTGCTTTGTAATGAAGCGCGAGCTGTTCGATGAGATGTGCGAATTCGAGTTCTCGGTTCTCGATCGCTTGGAGCGCGAAACCGATTTGTCGCACTATGATCAAATTCGAACTCGAATTTTTGGATTCATGGCTGAGATTTTGTACAGTGTGTTCATCTATCATCTCGAGAAGAACGGCAAGCGAGTGAAGCATGTCCCGCTTGTTTACTTTAATGAAACTGATCCTGTTTCCACTTTCGTGCTTGAACCGGTTCCCGATTCGATTCCTGTCGTTATCAACTCGGTTGACTATGGTTATGATCAAACGTTTATTGACGTAACGCTTCGGTCATTCCTCGCTACTTGTAACCGACAAACTAAATATGATGTAATTCTGCTTCATCGACAGGCTAGTCCTATCTTGCTAAAACAGTTGAAGGCTGAATGTGGCGAATGTGGAAACGTTTCAATTAGGTTTATTGACGTATCTCGCATCGATGCTGGACTATTTGATCGAGTGGGGTACGCAAAGAGAAAGTATCTTGATGACACGAGGAAGGTTTCAATTGACCCTGAAGCCATTCTGCCATGGTTGCTGCCAAAATTCGACAAAGTAATATCTGTCGAATGGCACGTGCTATTCAATTACGCAGTTGACGAGCTCTGGGATATTTCTCTTCCGGCGGATTGTGTTATTGCCGCTGCTCCCAGTGTCATCGATCTTTCACGCGTCAACAAAAGTGGAGATTATCTCTATCGCCGTTGTCGTGATGTTTTGGGCATGTCTGATCCGTACTCGTTCTTCGATAGTTCTGTTGCCGTTATGGATCTTAAGGGCATGAGGACGAGCGCGCACTTGGACCGCATTGAGGATCTTGGAATTAACGATAGATTCGTTACTCGCTCTTGTGAGTATCTGAATTCCGTTTATGAGGGTAAGGTTTTCAACCTCGGATTTGAATGGTGCTATCAGTCGAAGTCCGATGGCTTTAGGGCGAATAGAATCAAGTTTGCCCCGCTTTCAGTTTTCAATGAATACAATGCCGTCGGCGATCCGAAAATAGTCCAGTATGATCCGATTGCTTTTGATGATCCGCAGGTTGACGAATGGATATCTCGTTTTTGGCGCAATGCCCGAGGTTCATTTTTCTATGAGAGCATGCTTTCAAATGTAATGAAGCGCCAGATATTTGACGAGCTGCAGAGTAAGAGCTTCATTTCGAAGTTGCTTAATTCGTTGGGGATGAGCCAGAGGGCGTCTGCTGCTGACGTTGTCGGATCGGCTCTGTCCTTTGCTTTTCCGGCTGGCACAAAACGTCGTGAAAAGATAGAAAGCGAGTGGACGGAAAGCGCTCTTGGTAATAAGTGCCTTCGCCATATGAAATAAGAACTGTTTGAAAGAATGTCGATGAAAGAAAATACAAACGTTAAACTTGCCAATGTTCTTTTTCCTGTTGGGAAGGGGCAAGATGATTGTCGCGAGCTTTTCTTTCGCGCTTCTTCTGACAATTTAGTGTGTAATGAGAGAGGGATTGCTGTATCTGAGGGATATGCGGATTTCTGCACATATTTCAATGGTCTTCCCGTTTGCAAGTGGCGTCGATACTGTGCCCTCTCTCATTTTCGTCTCTCGCTGCGCATGACCGGATCTGGCATTCTGACGCTCGAGGGCTTAAAGAGTGGAGAGTCTGGACAATACACTATCTCAGAAACCCATTTTGCCCAAAGTACGCCTGAGCCAATTACTTGTGAATTCGACTCTGATGATTTTGATTTTATCGGGTTCAAGATTGAGCCTGATTACGGCTCTGTTATCGAGTTGTTCTCGGGTGATTACACTGTATGTGCTCGGGATAGGACAATTCGCGATATTAAAATTGCGCTCTGTTCTACCACATTTAAAAAAGAAAAATATATAACTGACAACATCCGTAAGTTTCAGTCGTTTGTTCACTCTGAGTTCGGTTGCGCTTCCGATTCATTTCACATGTTCGTTGTTGACAACGGTCGAACGCTCGATACTGAAGTTCTTAATAGCGATTCCGTAACAGTAATTCCGAATGCTAACGTTGGTGGCTCAGGTGGTTTTACGCGCGGAATGCTAGAAGCCCTGCGATCAGATTCGTCGTTCACGCATTTCATTTTGATGGATGATGATGTATCTGTAATGCCTGAGAGTTTTTATAGGCTTTTCGTTCTGCTCTCTCTTGCGACTGATGAATACAGAGACGCTTTTGTTAATGGAGCAATGTTGTCTCTGGGTCAGCCGTATCGACAATTTGAAGACGTTGCAACTGTGTCTAAATCGGGTGTTTTGTGCAAAAGCAAGCCCGACTACGATCTTAGGTTAGCGAAAGATGTTCTTGCTAATGAGACTGCGCCTATTGATTTCCCGCACACTTATGGTGGCTGGTGGTTTAGCGCCTTTCCGGTAAAGGCTATTAAAGAAAATGGTCTACCGCTTCCGTTTTTTATTCGATGCGATGATGTTGAGTTTGGTATCCGTAATAGCCCTATTTATATGACCATGGGCGGAATATGCGTGTGGCATGAAAGCTTTGAAGGACGCTTTAGGCCTTCGGTAGATTGCTATCAGTTTTATCGTAATTTCCTTATTATGAATGCCGTTGACGACTGTGTTTCGCCGCGGATGTTTATAAGGCGTATTCATCGGTCTATTCGTCAGAGCCTTAGGGATATGGACTATTCCGCGGCGGAATTAACGCTTGATGGAGTAGAGGACTATCTTAAAGGGCCGGATTTCCTCAAGCAGGTTGATGGGGCCATGCTGATGAAGGCAAACGGGAGCCGAAATGAGCTTTTTCAGCCAATTGACCGTCTGAATTTAGATTTATTATCAGATGCCGGTGTTGATGATGATGTTCTTTCGCGTCGAGTTTACTACGTTAAGAGAAATATTCTTAAAAGTTTAATCAGGTCCATTCCCTACGATAAGCACTATTTGCCGAGCTGCTTGCTTTCTAAGAAGCCGCGTTACATTGTTAAATATGGAACGATGACACTTGAAGGCTCATCAGCATTGTGCACGAATGTAGTTGTATTAAATGCGACCCGTGATGTTGCTTCCTTGAGAAGAATTGACCGATCTCGCTTTCGTTTGATTAGGGAACGAGAGAAGAGACTGTTTGCTCGCTTTAATCGTGAATATCGTGTAGTTGAAAAAGCTTGGAAAGACGCTTTTCCCTATATGACTTCAACGGAATTTTGGGAGCGCTATCTCAATATGGCCTAGCTATTTCTATACTAGAAATTTAATTTTCCAATCCGAGAGGTTGATAGGTGAGTATTATTTTTAAATCTAGGGAGAACAGTGTAAAGCCTTGTGTTTATGCAAAAAATGATAAAGAGAAAGATATCTTTATCTTGAAACAGCTCGTCACGAGGGATTTTAAGAAGAAGTATCGACGGAGTGTTCTGGGCGTTGCTTGGTCTGTTTTGAACCCGTTGCTGATGATGGTTGTCATGGCCATTGTGTTTTCAACTATCTTCGCTCAGGGACGAAACGGCTCAATTACTCCAGAGCTATATCCTTTGTATCTAATTGTTGGTAATGTCACATTTTCGGTTATGTCTGATTCGACAAATCAAGCATTGATGTCCATTATCTGGGCATCCTCTCTTCTCAAAAAGGTTAAGGTCCACCGTTGGGTGTTTCCTGTCCAAAAAGTACTGTTCTCTCTTGTCAATTTTGGTTTTTCGCTCGTTGCTGTTGCGATTGTCATGCTATGGTTTAGAGTTGTCCCAACGTGGCATCTTTTACTTCTTCCCCTTTGCCTGCTTCTTTTGATGTGTTTCTGCATGGGTATCGGTCTTGCGCTATCGGCAGCTACGGTATTCTTCCGTGATTTTATGCACCTATGGACCGTTGTGATTACCGCCTGGACTTATTTCACTCCTATTTTTTGGACGCCAGACTTTATTACGAGAATGCCTCATTGGATTCAGTTGATCATGTACGGTAATCCTATGTACAACTATCTTCAGTTTATGAGAGAGATCTTCATTTACCACACTCTGCCGACGGGCCTTGAATTCGGCCTTTGTGTTGCCTGGGCCGTCGTCTCCCTTGCTTTGGGCTACTTTATTTTCCATAAGAATGAACACAAATTCATCCTCTATATTTAAGGACGACAAATGTCTTCTTCTAGCTCCAATCGTGATCACGAGCCGCTATCCATTGAGGTTAAAGATGTCACGATGATTTTCAATATGGCCTCAGAGTCTCTAACGAATCTCAAAGAGTATTTTATTAAGATGGCTCGCCATGAATTATTTTTTGAAGAGTTTAAGGCGTTAAAGAACGTTTCATTCGATATCCACCGAGGCGAGGTTGTTGGCCTTGTCGGAACTAATGGATCTGGTAAGTCTACGATGCTCAAGGTTATTGCTGGCGTGCTTGAGCCTTCTGAGGGTCAGGTTGTTGTACATGGTAATATCGCACCGTTAATTGAGCTTGGCGCTGGTTTCGATCCCGAGTTAACCGCTCGTGAGAATATCTACTTAAACGGTGCTTTGCTTGGTTATACAAAAGAGTTTATCGACTCTTCTTTCGATGAGATTGTTGACTTTGCTGAGCTTTCAGATTTTGTTGATATGCCGTTAAAGAACTTTTCTTCCGGCATGGTTGCGCGCATTGCGTTTGCGATCGCAACTATTACTGAGCCTGATATTTTGATTGTCGATGAGACACTGTCTGTTGGCGACGTCTTTTTCCAGGAAAAATGCGAGCGACGGATTCAAAAACTCATCAATTCTGGTGACGTTACTGTTCTGTTTGTTTCTCATTCCATGGACCAGGTAGAGCGCATATGCGAGCGCGCTATTTGGATTGAAAAGGGTGACTTACGCCTTGATGGTCCTGTGGATGAAGTCTGTAAAGCCTACCGCGAACAATTTGAGTAACGACATGACTAAGTAGGCTATAATTTCGGTCGTACCAGACTATATGCGTGCTTAAGTTTGAGTATTTGCTCCATTAGCTCAGTTGGATAGAGCAGGGGACTTCTAATCCCAAGGTCGACGGTTCGAATCCGCCATGGAGCACCAATAAAACAGCAGGCCGGGCCGTGTGCCCGGCCTTTTGTATAAAATGCAGCGGCGCACTCGTGCGCGCTGTGATTTCCTGCTGGGTATGGTTTTTGCGGCTTATGGTCCGTCTGCTCCAAATGTGATTAAGTTCAATCGCGGTTCATTATTTCCTCGTACACCCTCAATTCCCACTGCTTACGCTCAACCTTGGCCACTGAGTCCAGGATAAAACCGGTAGCGAGTGAGAGCCCGCACAGGAACATGAAAGCCGCTGCGAGCATGGCTGTGGGGAAGCGCGGAACGAGTCCGGTGGCAAAGTACTCCATAACGATGGGGATGCCCAGGGCAAGACCGATCGCCGCAAAGATGAGCGCAACAAGTGAGAAGAACTTGAGCGGACGGTAGTCCTTAAAGAGGGTGCCAATCATGGCAATCACTCGAATGCCGTCGCTTACGGTATTGAGCTTGGACTCCGAACCGGCTGGACGGTCTCGATACTCGATGGGAACATCTTTAATGCGCCAACGATGGTCGACAGCGTGGATGGATAGCTCCGTCTCAATCTGAAACCCTTCAGAAAGAACGGGGAACGTCTTGACGAAAGGTTTGCTCATGGCGCGATAGCCGGTCATGACATCATCGAAGCTGTATCCGTAGATCCACTTAATCATGCTGCGTACCAGGTTGTTGCCGAAGCCGTGGAAGGCGCGCTTGTTCTCTTCGGCGTATGTGCCGTTGGAGAGTCGGTCGCCAACGGTCATATCGGCTTCGCCTGCAAGGATTGGTTCGCACAGAGCGCGGGCTGACTCCGCCGGATAGGTGTCGTCTCCATCGACCATGAGATAACAATCAGCATCGATATCACGGAACATTTGACGGCAAACGTTGCCCTTGCCCTGACGGGGCTCGAACTTAACGGTCGCCCCATGCTCGCGTGCAATTTGGGCGGTGCCGTCGCTAGAGTTGTTGTCATATACATAGACAGTTGCTTCGGGCAGCTCGCGGTGAAAATCATCTACTACCTTTGCAATGGTTACTGCTTCGTTGTAGCAAGGGATGATAACGGCGATTTTCTTTGAGTTCACGTTGATCTCCAGAGTTTGGTTGTTGCCGTTAGAAGTATAGTCGTTGCATTTTTGCATTGGTTTTAAAGGGCTGAAAACCAGAGGGGACACATGTGTCTGCCGTGGTATTGTTTAAACACGGGCTGTAAGACATGGGGATGACTTGCAGCCCGTTTTCTCACATGGAAATGGCGCGTTTCGATCGCTCCATAAATAGGCCCGGCACAGCAATGTGAACTGTGCCGGGCTTCCTGCTTGTGTGTTTACGACCGCCTTGTTTACGCCTCAGTCGGCTCCACGCCCAGCTCGTTGCGGACGAGCTCGAAGGCGGCGGCGATGGCCTTGTCCATGTCGTAGTACTTGTAGCCGCCCAGGCGACCGGCAAAGATCACGTCGCCTTCCTGTGCTGCTAGCTCCTCGTACTGCTTGTAGAGGGCCTCGTTTTTGGCGTCGTTGATGGGGTAGTAGGGCTCGTCGCCGGGCTTCCAGTCGGCCGGGTACTCGCGCGTGATGACGGTCTTGTCCTGCGTGCCGAACTCAAAGTGCTTGTGCTCGATGATGCGCGTGTAGGGGATCTCGCGCTCGGTGTAGTTGACCACGGCCACGCCCTGGTGGTCCTGCTCGTCGAGCGTCTCGGTCTCAAAGCGCAGGCTGCGGTACTCGAGCGTACCCAGCTTAAAGTCGTAGAACGCGTCGATGGGGCCGCAGTAGATCGTCTTGGCGGCGATATCGGGCTCGGCGGCGATCAGCTCCTTGTACTCCACGCCGCAGCGCACCTCGATGCCCTCGAGCATGTTGGCGACCATCTTGGTGTAGCCGCCCATGGGGATGCCCTGGTAGCGGTCGTTGAAGTAGTTGTTGTCGTAGGTAAAGCGGCAGGGGAGGCGCTTGATGATGCTCGCGGGCAGGTCGCGGCAATCACGGCCCCACTGCTTCTCGGTGTAACCCTTCACGAGCGTCTCGAAGATGTCGCGGCCGACGAGCGACAACGCCTGCTCCTCAAGGTTCTGCGGTTCGCCGATGTTCTCGGCGGCCACCTGCTCGGCGATCTTGGCCTTGGCGTCTGCCGGCGTAACGACGCCCGGCCACATCTTGGCGAAGGTGTTCATGTTGAAGGGCATGTTGTACATGTTGCCATGGAAGTTGGCGACCGGCGAGTTGACGTAGTTGTTGAACTCGGCGAAGCGGTTGACGTAGTCCCAGACGTCCTTCATGGAGGTGTGGAAGATGTGCGCGCCGTAGCGGTGGACCTGGATACCCTCGACGTCCTCGGTGTAGATGTTGCCGGCGATGTGGTCGCGGCGGTCGATGACCAGGACCGACTTGCCGGCACGCTTGGCGGCATTGGCAAAGACGGCACCCGAAAGGCCGGCACCGACGACGAGATAATCGTATTGGGACATTGATGTTCTCCTTTGTATGTTAATCGGACAGTTCCTTTAGTTTAGGGACAAACATACCTAATGTGTCGCCCCAAGGGTTAGTGTAGCAGTCGTTCCCTCGGCAGCTCCAACGCGTGGGCGTTGCCTGGTTTCCAAATGATGTTAAGGACTCGCTATTCCGCCCTCAGGCACTCGGGCAAGATGCTTGCAACTGCATCCATCGCCTGTGGCTTTAGGTACTGCTCGTTGAGCCGTGCTTTTCTGTAGGCGTAGCGAGTGTCTGCCGAGTACTTGATCAGCACATCCGTAAAGAATCGTTCCCAGCTTAAATAATCGCGACTTTCGATATAACTCGAGGGATCTTCGAGGATCTTGGGAATGTCGCTGCTGGGTATGAGCCCGGAGCGCAGGAGTGTCCACTCAAATGATTCCGGGAGGAACAAGCGAACGTTCTTGTAAACGCGCTGCCCCAGCACCTTTTCGATGTAGGGGCCAAACGCTGCGCCGTCTCCAATGGCAAGAACGTTTTGCTCGGGGCATTCGTGAATCGTTCGTTTTAGGTTTGCTACGCCGGTAGCGGTGTAGCAGGGGATTCCCAGTTGGTTGCAAAGGGCGCTGTAGAATTGATAACCAGACTTGCTATCCTCGACAATTACGGCATCGGGATTGTCGAAACCTACGTTAAGGTCCTGATACAGCATACTTGCCGTGTGGTCATATAGCGGCTTGGTCACCGAGTAGAAGCGCCTGTCGCTCTTGCGGCCATTGATCGTCTTGCTTGTGGTGTTGACCAGTTTTAGGATCTCGTCGACGCTGTAGGGGAGCTCGTTGGCGTCGCGACGAGATATCAGAACAAAATAGTTGGACGAGCCGTTGACGGCTTTGGCGAAGTCCTTTGAGTAGATAAACTCGTTACCCTCATCTAGAAAGACGATTGAATCTTCGATGATCGACAGCTCGCGCTCCCAGCGTCTGCCAGAAAGCGTTTCGCAAGGTACGTCGCAGCTAAGTGCAACGCCGCTTTCCGGTCCTCGGTCGTTGTAGTCGCGAATCATCGAGATGAGCGTCGTTTTGCCCGTGCCGCTGTTGCCGCGTATGAAGGAAATATTTCGTTTAAACGTGAGCGTGTATTTGACCTTTGCACGCTCTACGACAACGGTGTGCGTTCCCCTCATTACTCATCAACATCCAAAAAGTCATTCGTGGCACCGACAAACTCCTGCATGTTTCTGACGATGCGGCCATCGTTTTCAATGCGGATCTTAAAGTTCTTCCAGGGGAATTTCATGATGTGGTAAAGGGTCACCAGCACGTCCTGCTCTTTGCCGATCTTGAGTAGCCAGCGGGCACAGTTGTCTCCGCAGGTGGATGCGTTAAACACCATATTTGGGAGATTGCGCACCAGCAGCAGCGTCTTAACGCCGCCGGACAGTTCGAGTGGAGTGATTGAGCCCAGCTGCTTGCTTACAATGTTGTGGGGACCGATGAGCTCTGATCCGTCCACGCGTTTAATAATCTGTGCGGCCATGGGGTCTTCGAACCATGAGTCCAAGTATGAGTTCCTAAAATAGGTTTCGGTATCGTAGATGGAACCGGGGTAATCCCCCAGGTGAATGCTCAGCATGTGGGTCTCCAGACGTAGTGTGACTGAAACGATTATATGCCAGTAATAAAATGCCGGCAGCAGCGAGGTCGCTGCTGCCGGCGCTGGCTTTATTAGCGTGTAGTCGTGTTGATGGATTTGCTCGCGACGCTACTTTTCGAGATGCTCCTTCAGCAGCTCCAGCGCGTGAGCGTAGCCCTGGAGGCCCTCGCCGGTGATGGTGGCAAAGCAAGCCAGGCGTGCATAGCTCACCTGGCGGAAGTCTTCGCGGGTCTCGACGGCGCTGATGTGAACCTCGACAGCGGGGATGGCGACGGCCTTGAGGGCGTCCAGGATGGCTACGCTGGTATGCGTGTAGGCAGCCGGGTTGATGACGATGCCGTCGACCTTGCCGTAGGCTTCCTGGATCTTGTCGACGATGCTGCCCTCGTGGTTGGACTGGAAGACCTCGACCTCGTCAAAACCCTGTGCGGCGCCTGCTTCCTGGCAGATCTGGACCAGGCGGTCGTAGTTGTCGCTGCCGTAGATGCCCGGCTCGCGAATGCCGAGCATGTTGAGGTTGGGTCCGTTGATGACGAGTGCTTTCATGGTCGCTTCCTTTGTGGTCTGGTTGGTGGCGGGGCTTGCTGCCTGCGGCGTTTGCCCAGATAAAACCTGCCAAAATAAACCTGTCCCTTTTTGGCAGGTTTTAGAGGGCGTCGAGGACGGCGCGGGCGGTGTTGGCGGCGCAGTCACGTGAGTCGATGATGTAGTCGGCCCAGGCGCGGTAGCGCGGCATGCGCTGCTCGGCGAGCTTATCGATGCCATCGCGGGCGGTGATGGGGCGGCCCTTGTGGGCGAGCTCGTCGAGCTTGCGGTTGAGCATCACGATCTGGCTGTTCTGGTGCAGCAGCGGGTAGTTCTCGTCGCGCGTGACCACGCCGCCGCCGGTGGAGAGCACCAGGCCGCTGCGCTTGGAGATGTCGGCCAGCGCCGCCGTCTCCTGCTCGCGGAAGGCCGCCTCGCCGCGCTCGACGATAAAGTCGGCACAGGGCATGCCCAGGCGCTCCTCGAGCGCGCGGTCCAAGTCGATGTGCTCGCGGCCCGTGAGCTGGGCGATCTGCTCGCCCACGCGGGTCTTGCCCGAGCCCGGCATGCCGATGAGCGCGATGTTCTGCTCGCGGCGTGACAGGCGCTCCGTCACATCCAGGATGCGCTCGCGCGGGGTAATCTGGCCGGTGTAGCGCTCAACAGCCTGTGCCGCTTGGGCCACGAGCATCAGCAGGCCGCCGATGCAGGGGATGCCGCGGCGCTCGGCCTCGAGCATGAGTCCCGTGCGGGCGGGATTGTAGACAATGTCGATGACGCCTTCGAGCGCATCGAACCCTTCGAGCGTGCAGGGAGCGTCGGGGCAGTGAGGGAACATGCCGGCGGGCGTGCAGTTGACGAGCAGCGCCGCGTCGGACTGCTGTGCGATGTTATCGTAGTTGACTTCGCTCGTGCGGCCGACAGGTACAACGACGGCGCTCAGGTCGCCGAGCACCATGCTGGCCGTGGTGCCGGCACCGCCGGTGGCACCGAGCACGAGGACCTTCTTGCCGGCAACCTCAACGCCCAGCTCCTCGACCAGGCACTGAAAACCAAAGTAGTCGGTGTTGTCGCCGCGCAGGCGGCCGTCGGGTAGGCGCGTGATGGTGTTGACGTTACCCATGCGCTTGGCCAGGGGACTCAGTTCGTCCAGGTAGTCCATGACGGCGCGCTTGTAGGGGATGGTCACGTTGGTGCCTTCCCACTCGTCGCCCGTCATAAAGGCTTCGAGGTCCTCGGGCTCGCGCTCAAAGCGCACATACTCCAGCCCTGCGAGCTCCTTGTAGATGGTCGGGGTGTAGCTGTGACCCAGCACACGGCCCAGGACGCCGTAGGGGCGGGCTGCGGCGGTATCGGTCATCTAGAGCACCTCCGTGTAGCTGCCAAAGTAGGTAAAGCTCTCGCACACGTCATCGATGGAATCGAGCAAGTCGTCGAGGGCCTTGCTGCCAAAGGGGCAGTCCAGGTCAAAGTAGAACATAAACTCAAAGTCGTGCCCGGGGATGGGGCGGCTCTCGAGCTTGATGAGGTTGATATTGAGCGCGTAGAAGCGCTCGAGCACGCGGTAGAGGGCGCCCGGCTCGTTTGCCGTAGTGATCATGAGCGAGGTACGGTTGGCACCGGGATAGACGCGCGGCTCGCGGCTGATGACGACAAAGCGCGTGTAGTTGTTGTCCGAGTCCTGGATGTTGGGCTCCAGCACCTCCAGACCGTAGAGCGCGGCGCAGCTGCGCGAGGCGATAGCGGCGAAGTCGGTGCGATCGGAGTTGGCGACCATCTCGGCCGACATGGCGGTGTTGGGGTACTTGGTGGCGTGCAGACTGTGGGCCTCGATAAAGCCGGCGCACTGGGCGATGGCCTGGCCATGGCTGTAGACCTCGCGCACGTCGGCGAGCTTGGTGCCGGGCTTGACGAGCAGGTTGTGATCGATCTTGAGGCGCAGCGAACGCACGATGTGGAAATCGAACTGTGCGAGAAGATCGTAGACGGCGTTGACCGAGCCCGCGGTTGAGTTTTCGATGGGCAGCACGCCAAACTCGCAGAAGCCGTCGCGCACGGCGCGCATAACGCCCTCAAAGGTCTCGAAGAACGCAATATCGGGCACGTCGAAGAGCTTGCACGCGGCGATCTGGCTGTAGGCGCCTTCCACGCCCTGGCAGGCAACGCTTGCCGTCTGGGGGAAGGGCGTGTCAAAGGCCGTGGCCGTGGCATGGGCCTTTTGCGACACGGTGATGCCCTTGAGCTCGTTGATGTAGCGCTGCTGCTCGGCCTTGCTCATGCTCATGAGGAGGCGGAACAGGGTAATGGTCTGGGCCTCGTAGCGCTCGGGTGCTCGGCTGGCAAGGTTGTTGAGTTTGGAGCGCTCGCGGGCGGGGTCAAAGACGGCCTTGCCCATCTCGATCTTTGATTTGGCGACCTCGGTGGCAATGTCCATGCGCTCGACAAAGCTATTGAGGAGCGTGGTATCGATGCCATCGATGGCCTGGCGAATATCGGCAAGGTCCATGGAGACCCCTTTCGTGAATCGTTGCCTGGGGTAGTTAATTTGGGACGGGGCTTTTTTAGCTACCCTTTGACTGGTGGCGAATCGATGGGTGCCGGGGCAAATACTCACTGGCATATGGGGGTAGCTAAAAAAGCCCCGTCCCAAATTAGCTACCCTCGGGGTGGGTGGGCTAAAGCTGGGCGGCGTCTTCTAGGAGGGCGTCCCAGATGGCGAGCGCTGCGGCTGCCTCGGCTACGGGGACGGCGCGCGGAACGATGCAGGGGTCGTGGCGGCCGTGGACCGAGAGTTCGGCATTTTCCATGGCGTCCATGTCCACGGTCTGCTGCTCACGACCGATGGAGGGCGTCGGCTTTACGGCCATGCGCCACATGACGGGCGCGCCGGTGGAGATGCCACCCAGAATGCCGCCGGCGTTGTTGGACTCGACCGCTATCTCGCCGGTCTCGGCATCTATGCGGTACGGATCGTTGTTCTCGCTGCCGCGCATGGCGGCCACGGCAAAGCCCATGCCAAACTCCACGCCCTTTACGGCAGGAATGCCAAAGGCGATTTGCGCGATGCGGTTCTCGATGCCGTCGAACATGGGGTCGCCGATGCCCGCAGGCAGGCCGTAGATGCCGCACTCCACGATGCCACCGATGCTATCAAGCTCGTCGCGTGCGGCGAGAATCTCCTCGCGCATACGGCCGGCAGCTGCCGCGTCGATGCACGGTAGGTCGTTCGAAAGGATCGCCTTGCGGTCGGCCTCGCGATAGACCATGTCGTCCATGGGCAGGTCGGAGATGCCGCCGATCTGCGCGACGTGCGCCATCACCCGAATACCGCGGGCCTCGAGCGCCTGCAGCGCAATACCGCCGGCGATGCATAAGGGGGCCGTTAGGCGGCCGGAGAAATGTCCGCCGCCGGCGACATCGTGCATGTTGTGGTACTTCACGCGCGCGGGGTAGTCCGCATGGCCCGGACGTGGCTTGCGGCGCAGCTCGGAGTAGTCCTTGGAGCGCGTGTTGGTGTTCTCGATAATCGCGGCTATGGGCGCGCCGGTGGTGTGCCCATCGACCACACCGGCAATGATGTGCGCGGCGTCGGCCTCGCGGCGCTTGGTCGCGGTCTCGTCGCGACCGGGGGCGCGACGATCGAGGAAGGCCTGCAGCTGCTCCTGGTCAACGGCGATACCTGCCGGAATGCCGTCGAGCGAGCAGCCGATGGCGGGGGAGTGCGACTGGCCGAAAATGCTTAAGTGCAAAACGTTGCCAAAGGTCGAGGACATGCTACTCCTCCTCGAGCGTGACCTTGCCGCCCAGCAGGCGGTAGTGGTCAAAGAAATCGGGATAGGACTTGTTGACAGCCTCAGCGCCGTGGATCACAACTTCGCCGGTAGCACGGCTCGCGGCGATAGCGGCCATCATGGTGATACGATGGTCGTTGTGCGAATCGACCTCGCCGCCGGTAAAGGCATCGACACCCTTGATGATGAGATCGTCGCCGGCAATGCGCACCTGTGCGCCCAGCGCGGTGAGCTCACGGGTGGTAGTGGCAAGACGGTCGGATTCTTTGATGCGCAGGCGGGCACAATCGCGGATGAACGTGCGGCCTTGTGCCAGCGATGCCACGGCAGAGATAACGGGCACCAGGTCGGGGATGTCGTGCGCGCTCATCTCAAAGCCGGCGAGCTTGTCGGACTGCACGGTGGCGGCGTTGGTGGAGCGCACGATGCGGGCGCCAAAGCGCGAAAGCGCGGCGAGCACGTTGCGGTCGCCCTGCGCGGAGCTCAGCGACACGCCCTCCACGGTGATGGGGTCGGAGCCGATGGCGCCGGCACACAGCCAAAAGGCGGCGTTGGACCAATCGCCCTCGACAGCCACGTTGCCAGGCGTGCGGTACGAGCCGCTGCTCACGCGGAAGTTCGTGACCTCGGGCTTGCCATTCTTGGCGGGGATGCGCTCGACGTTGACCTCAACTCCAAACGCCTTCATGGCCTGGATGGTCAGGTTGATATAGGGGCGACTTTCGATAAGGCCGGTCACCTGCACGCAGGAGGGCTGGGCCAGCAGCGGGGCCGCCAACAGTAGACCGGAGATGTACTGTGAGCTCACATTGCCCGGCAGGATAAAAGTACCCGGGCGCATGCGGCCACTTGTCTTGAGCGGAAAGCCGCCCAGGCCCTGCAGGTCGCAGCCGGCGGCGATGATCTCGTCCGAGAGCGGGGAGAGCGGGCGGGCGCCCAGACGGCCCTGGCCCACAAAGGTTGCCTCTGCCCCCAGCGCGCAGGCGACGGGTAGCATAAAGCGGAGGGTGGAGCCGCTCTCGCCGCAGTCGAGCGTGCCGCCGGCAAGTGCTTTGAGCAGGCCGAACTCAATACTCTTCATAGTGGGATGGACCTGGAAGCCATCCTCGACGGTCTCGATGCGGGCGCCGAGCGCCGTGAGGCAGCGCACCGTGGCCTCGATATCGGCGCAGGTGGTGTTGCAGGTCACATGCGTCTCTCCGTTGGCAAGGGCGGCGCAGATGATCAGGCGGTGCGCCATCGACTTGGACGCGATGGCGGGGACGGTGCCCTTGAGTGGGGACGGAGTGATGCGGGCTAGCATGCGGAGGCGTCTCCCTTCTGGCCGAGGCCCTCGGCAATTAAATCATGAAAGGCGGAAAGCGGCGTGCGGTCGATGCTGCAGCGGCCAATGTCGTGCGGAATTACCAGGTCGATGGTGTCACCGGCGCGTTTTTTGTCGTGCAGCGCCTCGGCAAAGACGGCGTCGGCCGAAAGCTCGCAGCGGGTCTTAAGGCCGTGGCGGGCGCAGAGCTCCTCAATACGTGCGGGCAGCGCGGCGTCGCAGATGCCATGAAGCGCTGCGGCGCGCGTGATGATGCCCATGCCGATCGACACGCAGTTGCCATGTCCCAGCTCAAAGTGCTCGCAGGCCTCGACAGCGTGTCCAGCGCTGTGTCCAAAGTTGAGCAGCTTGCGCTGGTTGGTCTCGCGCTCATCGGCGACAACCACGGCGCGTTTAATGTCGATATTGCGGGCGATGATGAGCGCCACGCGGGCCACGTCGCGTTTGAGGAGCTCCAGCGTGAGCGGGGTCTTCTCCAACTCGGTGAAAAGCTCGGGGTCGGCGATCACGGCGTGTTTGACGACCTCTCCGCAGCCGTCGGCGAACTGCTCGGGTGTGAGGGTGGCGAGACACCCCACGTCGGCAATAACCACACTCGGCTGCCAAAAGGCACCGGCCAGGTTTTTGCCGGCGGCTAGGTCGATGGCCGTCTTGCCGCCCACCGACGAATCAACCATAGCGAGCAGGCTCGTGGGGATCTGCACAAATTTACAGCCGCGCATGTAGGTGGCGGCCACAAAGCCGGCCACGTCGCCCACGACGCCGCCGCCGAGCGCCACGATCACGTCGGAGCGCGAAAGCTCGTGCTCGGCCACAAACTCCAAGATGTTGATGTAGGTCTCGGCGCGCTTGTGGGCCTCGCCGGCCTCGAAGGTGCAGACACTCACCGTATAGCCCGCAGCCTCCATGCTCTGCTTAACGGGCATCTGGTAGAGCGGACCCACGTTGGTGTCTGTCACAATGACGGCGCGCGATCCGCCGGCGGTGGCGCGCACGAGCGGGCCCGCCTGCTCCAGCAAAAACGTGCCGACGTGCACCTGGTAGGGGCGTGCCGTGTCGATATCGATGGTAATCGCCATAAGCTTTGGTCCTTTCGACCTGGCGTGATAGGTGGTCTAGTGGGTGGCCTCGTCGTCGAGCGCGCGCTTGATGCGGTCGCCCTCGGCAAGGAGATTCTCAAGATAACGCTGGTCGCGGTCCTTGAGCGCACGGCTGTAGGCGCCAAGTGACTGGATCAGATGGTCGATCTCGAAGGCGAGCGCGTCGGCGTCGTCAATCATGAGCTCGGACCACATTTGCGGGTTGAGGTGCGCCACGCGGGTAAGGTCGCGGTAGCTACCGGCCGAAAAGCCGTGGTGGACCTGGGCGGTCGGGCTCTTGACGTAGGCGTTTGAGACGACGTGCGCGAGCTGGCTCGTAAAGGCGATCACGCGGTCGTGCTCGGCGGCGGTGGTCACGCTGAACTTGCCAAACCCTAAGGGGCGCACCATTTCGCGCACCTGGCCTAAAAGCTCCAGCTTGAGCGCATCGTCCACCGCGGGCGGCACGAGCACGAGTGGCGCGCCCTGGAACAGGTCGGCACGGGAGTGCGCGTAGCCCGAGTACTGGGTGCCCGCCATGGGGTGAGCGCCCACAAAGTAAAACCCGTACTCGCGGGCGAGTTCGAAGGCACGCTCGCACACGATGCCCTTCACGCCCACGGTGTCAATCACCACGGGCCCCATGATGGCCTCGGTATCGGTGGCGTCGGCGAGTGCTTGGGCGTGCGCCTCGAGCCACTCGATGCAGGCCTCGGGGTAACAGGCCAGCACGATGATGTCGCACTCGCCGAGCGTCTCGTCGTTGAGCTCGCCGGCGACGGTGCCCATGCTGGCGGCCGTCATGACGTCATCGTCGGGGTCCCAGGCCAGCACGCGGACGCCCGCCTGCGCATAGCCGCGGGCAAAGCTGCCGCCGATGAGGCCCAGGCCCACAATGCCGGCGCATTTGGGGCCGCCCTGGTTAACGCGCGCGTTTCTCACCGTACCCATGTGCTACTCCATGGTCTCTTGGCAGACGACCTCGCGGATGGCGCGGATGCGGCGCATGGTGTCGTCGAACTGGTCGGGGGTGAGGGCCTGGGCGCCGTCGGACCACGCGCGGCTAGGCTCGTCGTGGACCTCGATCTCCAGGCCATTGGCGCCGCAGGCGGTCGCGGCGAGCGCCATGGGTTCAACGTAGCGGGTGTAGCCGGTGGCATGGCTGGGGTCGGCCACGACGGGCAGGTGCGACAGGTGGTGCAGCACCGGCACGGCGTTGAGGTCGAAGGTGTTACGGGTGCGGGTCTCGAAGGTGCGAATGCCGCGCTCGCACAGGATAACGTTATCGTTGCCCTCGCTCATGATGTACTCGGCAGCCATGAGCAGCTCGTCGACGGTGCCGGACATGCCGCGCTTGAGCAGGACCGGGGTCTTGGTCTTGCCGACCTCCTTGAGCAGGGGGAAGTTCTGCGCGTTGCGGGCGCCAATCTGCATGACGTCAATCTTCTTATCCAAGAAGACCTGCACGTCGCGCGGGTCCATGATCTCGGTGACGATCGGCATGTCGAGCTCGGCCGATGCCTCGCATAGCAGGTCCAGGCCGGCGGGGCCCATGCCCTGGTAGGCGTAAGGGGAGGTGCGGGGCTTGTAGGCACCGCCACGCAGCATGGTGGCGCCGGCGGCCTTTACGCGGCGTGCGATGCGAATGAGGTTTTCGCCCTCGACGGAGCAGGGTCCGGCGATGACCTGGAACTGGTCGCCGCCGATCTTGATGCCGTGGCCGCAGTCGATGACGGAGTCCTCGGGGTGGAACTTGCGGTTGGCACGCTTGAACGGCTCGGAGACGCGCTGCACACGCTCGACGACGTCCATGGACTCGAGCAGGAACGGGTCGATCTTGGTCGTATCGCCCACCAGGCCGATGATGGTCTCGTTCTCGCCCCGCGACACGTCGGTTTTGAGACCCTTCTTCTCAATCCAGCTGACGATGTGGCCGATGGCCTCATCGCTTGCGCTCCGCTTTAAAATTGCAATCATGGTGTGCCTCTCACCTCGATGGATAACCCTTGCAAAAACGGCCCGCAGTGCGAGCCGTATCATATGGTGCATGAGAGTTTATACTAATTATTTCACTTTTGCGTCCTAAAGTGAGCCGTTGCGCTTCGTCTCCCACGTAATTGCAGAGCTTTTTCTGTTATGTTGTTAGCTCGTGGCGCACTTGGGTATAATGCCAACCGTTGGCCCTATTAGCTCAGGGGATTAGAGCGTCTGCCTCCGGAGCAGAAGGCCGTTGGTTCGAATCCAACATGGGGCACCATCGAACGTAAGGCCGTCCGAACCTCGTATGGTCCGGGCGGTTTTCTTATACCGATGCGACGTGATGGGACGTGGTATGGCAGCTACAGATATCGAGCGCGGACTTTCGACCGCCGAGGTCGAGGAGCGCATTGCCGCCGGCAAGATCAACCGCAACATGGAGCTCAAGACCAAATCGGTTCGTGAGCTTATCATCGAAAATCTCTGCACGCTGTTCAATCTGATCAACGTGGTTTTAGCGTTTTTGGTCATTATGACCGGATCGTTTAAGAACCTGACGTTCCTGTTCGTGGTGTTCCTCAACACCGCCATCGGTGTTATCCAGTCCATGCGATCAAAGAAGATGGTCGACAAGCTCACACTCCTCACTTCAAAGAAGGCCATCGCGGTGCGCGATGGTGCCGAGGTGGAGCTCGACTTGGACCAGATCGTGCTCGACGACATCATTCGTCTGGGGCGCGGGGACCAGATACCTGCCGACGCCGTGGTGGTATCGGGCGAGGCGCTCGTTAACGAAAGTCTGCTGACGGGCGAGAGCGACCTTATTAAGAAGCAGCCTGGCTCCGAGCTCATGAGCGGCAGCTTTATCGACTCGGGCCTGTTGCGTGCCCGCGTGGTCCATGTTGGTGCGGATAACTATGTGGCCAAGATCAACAACGAGGCCAAGTACGTCAAAAAGGTCAATTCCGAGATCATGAACGCGCTCAACGCCATCGTGCGCTTTGCGAGCGTCATCATGATTCCGCTCGGTCTGGCCTTGTTTGCCGCGAGTGTGAGCGGGCTATGGGATGCCGCCGGTACGCCGGGCGATAGCGCGCTTTCGTGGTGCTTTTCCGAGCTGCTGGCCGGTCGCGTGCCTTCGTCGGCGCTGCTGTCCACGGTGGGCGCTCTTTTGGGCATGATTCCGCAGGGCCTGGTGCTGCTGACCTCGTCGGTGCTCGCGATTGCCACGGTGCGCCTGGCGCGCCGCAAGGTACTCGCGCAACAGCTCTATTGCATCGAGACGCTCGCGCGCGTCGACGTGCTGTGCCTGGACAAGACGGGCACTATCACGTCGGGTCGCATGGAGGTCGAGGGCACCTATCCGTTGCCCGTTGAGGGTGTGGGCTTGGCCCCGGACGAGGCACCTGTCCCCGTCGATACTACCGTGCTCGATTTTGCGCTTGCCAATGTCGCGCGCGCGACCTCGGCTGATGCCAATGAGACCTGCCAGGCGCTGCTCAACTACTACGCCGACCGCCCGGTCGAGGTGTCCGAGCCGCTGTCGGTCATTCCGTTTTCGTCCTCCAAAAAGTGGAGCGGCGCCTCGTTTGCGCAGGGCTCCTATGTGATGGGCGCGGCGCAATTTGTGCTTTCGGAGCGTATCTTTGCGCAGGTCGAAAATCGTGTGGCCGAGCTTGCCGACACCTGCCGCGTGCTCGTGGTGGCCCGTGTGGACGGCTTTACGCCCGATGGCGATATGGTGGGCGAGGCCGAGCCCGTGGGCTTTGTGACCATTCGCGATGAGATTCGCACTTCGGCCGCCGAGACCATCGGCTACTTTAACGAGCAGGGCGTGACCCTCAACGTGATCAGTGGCGACGACCCTCGTACGGTGTCGTCGATCGCGCGCGTGGTGGGCGTGCCGGGGGCGGACGCTTATGTGGACGCCATGACGCTCGATACGCCGTCCAAGATTGATGCGGCGGTGGACCGCTACCATGTCTTTGGCCGCGTGACCCCGCAGCAGAAGCGCGAGCTCGTGCAGGCGCTCAAGCGTCGTGGCCATACCGTTGCCATGACGGGTGACGGCGTCAACGATGTGCTGGCGCTCAAGGAGGCGGACTGCTCCGTGGCCATGGCCGCCGGTTCCGACGCCGCACGCAACGTGGCCGAGATCGTGCTGGTCGATAACGACTTTGCCTCGATGCCCGCCGTGGTGGCCGAGGGCCGTCGCTCCATCAACAACCTGCAGCGTTCGGCCTCGCTGTTCCTGACCAAGACGCTGTTCTCGATGGGCCTGGCGGCGCTGTGCATCGCGCTGCCGCCGTATCCCTTTGAGCCTATCCAGATGACGCTCATTAACTTCTTCTGCATCGGTGCGCCGGGCTTTGTGCTGGGCCTTGAGCCCAACAATGCCCGCGTGAAGGGCTCATTCTTGACCAACGTGCTCAAGCGTGCGCTGCCGGCGTCGGTTGCAGTCATTTTGGCCGCGGCGCTCGACATCTTTGTGGCGCGCGTGTTTGGCTTTGGCCAGCTCACGCTGTCGACGATGTGCCTTCTCACGTCGTGTGCGGCAAGCGTGAGCCTGATCTGGCGTATCTCGCAGCCGCTCACACCCTTGCGTGTGATGCTCTTTGTATTTGTCGTCGTCGGCATCTTGGCGGGCGTTATCGGATTCCCCGAGCTGCTGTCCATCGCCAACTTGTCGATGGGCGAGGCAATTATCCTTCTGGTGATTGTGGTCTTTACTTGCAGCGTGTTCTTTAAACTCGCCACGATGATGGATTCGCTTAAGCCGCGTCGCCGCCATGCCGCCACTGGCTTTGGTCGCGGCGTGCGCGTTCGCTTGGGCCGCGGTGGCGGCAAAGTGAGCTCGACGGGCTCGACGGCCGAGCGTTTTGCCAAGCGCGTCGCCGCCGACATGGCGCAGCGCCGCGAAGATCGCACCGCTCGCGAGGCCGAGGCCCGCGCGCTCGAGGGCGTGGAAAAGACCCAGCCCAAGAAAAAGAAGGGCGCGGGCGTCAGGCGCTCGCGTGTGACCAAGTCCGCCCAGGGCATTAAGGTCTCGATGCCGAGCAAAAAGAAGAAGTAACCGCACCTCACAGGGTAGCTAATTTGGGACGGGGCTTTTTTAGCTACCCGGCTGATGACGCGATCTATTTGGCCGATTGGCGGCCAGGGCAGCTAAAAAAGCCCCGTCCCAAATTAGCTACCCTGCGATGTTGAATTGGTGCCCTGTGCCTTTAGGGGCGTAGCGATGTTATGCTCTAACCTCGATTGTTCGAATGATTCCGAAAAGAGGATGCCGTGATTTGCCCGCATTGTCTCAAGACCATAGAGGACGGCTCCTCGTTCTGCCCCTATTGCAATACCTATGTTGGCCCGGGCGATGGCCCCGAGCACACCGAGTTTGTGTTCTGCGAAGGCTGCGGTGCCCGTCTGTCGCCTCATGACCGTACCTGTTCCAAGTGCGGGCGCCCTGCCCCGGGCATTCTATCCGAGGATGCGGCAGCATCCGACCTGGCTGCTGGGCGCACGGCTGGTTTTCCCCGCCTGACGCAGGAGCAGATCGATACCGAGGTGCCCCATGCGCCGGCCTCTGCCGCCGCGGTACTTTCCGATGCCGCCGATCCCAATGAGACCTGCGTGCTGCCGGCTTTCGACAGGGATTTTGGCATTCCCAAGGTCGATATCCCGCTGCCGGTGTCCCTTCGTGACGACGCTCAGTCCAAAAATCAAAAACCCAAGCGCAAGGTGCATCCTGACGAGGATGCCTACCACAAGCACAAGCGCCGTATTCCCAAGCCGCTCATCGTCATCGCGTTGCTCGCTGCCGTGTGCGGCAGTGCCTATTGGTTTGTGACGTCGGACCCCATGGGCGTTATGCCGGGCTTTTACGACCAGTTTGGCCAGGCCGCCAAGACGACGTTCCCCTCGCGCCAGAAGGGCGAGGCTACCGAGGAAGAGACCAAGTCCGACGATACCGCCGAGGTGGTCCAGGAGGAGACCGTCCTTTCCGACGACCAGCTCTATACCAAGCTCGACGGTCTGTATCGGACCATCGTGTCGTATGGCGACGATGATCAGATCGGCGAGGTTGTCGACTCGTTTAACAGCGGGTACCTGCGCACGCCGCTCTCCACGCGTCAGGAGCTGTCGCAGAGCGCTTATGCCCTGCGCGACCAGATCAAAAAGACCCAAGACGAGCTCAACAACCTTAAGGTGCAAGATGATACCGTCTACGCGGAGGATATCGAGCACCTCAAGCAGCTTGCCGAGTGGATGTACGAGCGCGTCGACATGATCTGCCAGAGCTGGGATATCTCGCTGTCCATTCCCGATGGCGAGTCGCTGAGCGCCCGCCAGAGTGAAATCTTGGCGCCCATCGCACAGGGCGGCAACAGCGCCCTTAACCAGTACGATGCCAATGTGAGCGCCTGGAAGCCGCAGCCGCGTTCGTAATTTGTTGCCCTCCGACGGCATAACCTGCGTGCGCAATTGATGGAAGCCCGTGCTTATTGCTACAATTCGTACAAATATGCTTTAAACGCACGAGGAAGGAACCACATGTTTGGTTTTAAGAAAGAGCTTTATACGCCCGAGTACCAGCTCGCTGGTGATGAGTGTGCGATCATCGAGACGTCGAAGGGTACGATCAAGGTCAAATTTGACGGCGAGGGCGCTCCCATCCATGTGGCGAACTTCTGCGAGCTTTCCACCATGGGCTTTTATGACGGCCTTAAGTTTCACCGCTATGTGCCCGGCTTTGTGATCCAGGGCGGCGACCCCAATACCCGCGATATGTCCGGCGCTGACGTCGCCGCCGGCCTTGAGGGCCCCGACGGTATGCCCGGCACCGGTGGCCCCGGCTACTGCATCAAGGGAGAGTTTGCCACCAACCCGCGCAACAGCCATGTGGACGGTGCGCTTGCCATGGCGCGTTCCATGGATCCCGATTCCGCGGGCTCCCAGTTCTACTTCTGCCTGGGAGCCCAGCACAATCTGGATTCCGGTTACACCGTCTTTGGCACCACGGTCGAGGGCCTCGACGTGATTTCGCAGCTGCGTGCCGGCGACGAGATCGTCCATGTCGAGATCGTTCACGAGTAAAAGGGGACTTCCTTGAATAGCCAGCTGATTCAACAGGGTCGAGCCGCTTATCGTGCGGGCGACTTTTCTGCAGCCGCTCAGATGCTCGGTGCGGCAAAGACCCCCAGCGAGATCATGGGCGAGGCCGACCATCTGCGTGGCAACGCTCTGATGCACCTGGGTATGTATGCCGAGGCTGCCGAGGCGTACGCGGCTGCCCTCAACGACGGCACCTATGGAAAGCGCGGCGCGCTGCTCACCAACCGCGGCAAGGCGCTCGCTGCCGTGGGTGACTATGTGACCGCAGCCCAGGCGTTCTCCGCCGCAACGCAGGATGCTTCCTATGCCACGCCGTTTAAGGCCTATCTGGGTCTTGGCAACGCGCTGTTCCAGTCGGGCGATTTCGCCAATGCAGGCACTGCCTTCCGCCAGGCCGCCATCGATGGCGCCAATCCAGCCCCCGCGGCCGCCCTTGGCGAGCTCGGCCGCTGCTTCATCAAACTTGGCCGACCGGCGGACGCCGTGGAGACCTACCGCACCGCTATCGACTTTGCCGGTCCGCGCGATGACACGCGTGCGCTTAACGCGGGTATGGGCGAGGCGCTTTCTGCCGCGGGTCGTCCTTCCGAGGCGCTCGATGCCTTTAATGCCGCCACCGCCGACGGCATCTATCAGCTCACACCCGAGCAGGCCGATGAGCTTGCCCGCGTGCACGATTCACTTGCCGCGCTTTCGGCCCAGACCGCCATGGCCACGGCCCCGGCGCCCGCCATGGATACGACTGCTGTCGATTCGCTCGATCCCACGGGTGCCACTGGCCAGTTTATGCCCGATCCGTCCGACACGGGCTTCTTTACGCTGTCCGAGTCCGAGATGGTCCAACAGGATCGTCAGGACCGCAAGCAGGCCAAGGTCCGTCGTCGCCATCGCCATACGGGCCTCAAGGTCTTCCTGGTTTTGCTTCTGCTGATTGTTCTTGCCGCGGGCGGTTTGGGCTTTGCCTACACGCGCGGCATGGGTATCCCCTCGCAGGAGTCCGTCATCACCGATCTGTTCCAGGCTGCCGGCGACGGTGATACCGCTAAGGCCGAGTCCTGCCTGGCCTCCAGCCTGTCCGAGGACGCCAAGGCGATGATTATCTCCTCGATCCCGCAGGGCGCCACCGTCTCCATCGAGGGCATGGATCAGTCCATGACCGAGACCACCGCGAAGGTGAAAGCTTCGCTCTCCAAGGGCGGCGAGCAGGAATATACCGTCAAATTCGTGCGCTCCGATAACCATATCGGCTGGGCGGTATCTTCGCTCGACATCGATTTCTCGGCCGCTGACAACCAGTAGTGACCTTATGAGATTTGGCGCTGCCCGGTGCTTCACCGCAAGTGAGGTGCCGGGCTTGCGCTAGTATGATGGGCTAGTAGTTTTCCAGCAATCATCCAACACATCAGGAGTTGCGTTGTTTTCTTTGATGGACATGTTCTTCGGTAGCTATGCGGGCGATCTAGCCATCGACCTCGGCACCGCCAATACGCTTGTCTCTGTGCGCGGCAAGGGCATCGTCATTCGCGAGCCTTCCGTCGTCGCCATCGACAAAAACGATGAGCGCATTCTTGCAGTCGGTATCGAGGCTAAGCGTATGCTTGGCCGTACGCCCGGCAACATTGTGGCCGTGCGTCCTCTTAAGGATGGCGTCATCGCCGACTTCGATGTCACCGAGGCCATGCTTCGCTACTTTATCGATAAGGCTTCCGAGAAGCGCTATCCGTGGACCCCTCGTCCGCGCGTCGTCGTATGCGTTCCCTCTGGTGTCACGTCGGTCGAGAAGCGCGCCGTTTTTGAGGCTACGATCCAGGCTGGCGCTCGCCAGGCCTATCTGATCGAGGAGCCCATGGCCGCGGCTATCGGTGCTGACTTGCCTGTCGAGGAGCCGACCGGCTCCATGGTCATTGACATCGGTGGCGGCACCACCGAGGTTGCCGTTATCGCCATGGGCGGTATCGTCGTGTCGCAGTCCATCCGCATTGCCGGCGACGAGTTCGATCAGGCTATCCTCACGCATGTTCGCGATGCCTACAATTTGGCCATCGGCGAGCGCACGGCCGAGGACATTAAGATTAAGGTCGGCTCTGCCGTGCCGCTCAAGGACGAGCTCGACGTCGAGGTCAATGGCCGCGACGTGATCACGGGCCTGCCCAAGACCGTGCGCATCGAGAGCGAGGAGATTCGTCGTGCGCTCAATAAGCCGCTCGACGAGATGGCCAAGGCCGTCAAGGACGCACTCGACGCCACGCCGCCCGATCTTGCCTCGGATCTTATGTACTACGGCATTCTGTTGACCGGCGGCGGTGCGCTGCTGCGCGGCCTCGACGTCCGCTTGCGCGACGAGACAGGCGTTTCGGTCAACGTGAGCCCCACGGCGCTCGACAACGTCGTAAACGGTTGCGCCCGCGTGCTCGAGGCCAACGCGTTTGACGGCGGTTTCGTCCAGACCAATGCTTAATTTCCAAAAGGTGGATTCCATTTGGCACGATCTTCGGGTTTCTCTTCAAATCTGAATACCAAACGACAATCAACGGGTATGCGCCCGTTGATTGTTTTCAGCCTGATTTCTGTGTTGCTGCTCACGTTTTACATTCGAGAGGGCGAGGCCGGGCCGATACATGCCGTGCGTTCGGGCGTTACGACAATCACCTCTCCGGTGCGTTTCGTTGGCTCGGCGGTGGCGGCGCCATTCAATGCCATCGGCAACGTGTTCTCCAACCTCACCGCCTCGCAGGAGTCGCTCGACGACCTTAAGAAGCAAAACGAGGTCCTCACTTCCAAGGTCGCGGAGCTTTCCGAGGCCCAAAAGACCGCTGAGCGCCTTGAGGGTCTTGTGGGCCTGCAGTCGACCTATAACCTCAAGTCCACTGCGGCTCGTATTGTCGGAGCCTCGGGTGACGCCTGGACGTCGACCGTCACCATCGATAAGGGTTCTGCCGACGGGCTTACCATCAACATGCCCGTGACGAGCTCGGCCGGCGTCATCGGCCAGATTATCGAGGTTTCGGCCAAGACATCGACCGTGCGCCTGATTGGCGACGAGAACTCTGGTGTGTCCGCCATGGTGCAGGACACGCGCGCACAAGGCATGCTACAGGGCCAGCCCGATGGCACGCTGCGTCTTGAGTACGTGAGCGTCGACTCCGATGTTAAGGTGGGCGATATCATCGTGACCTCGGGCATCGGTGGCGTGTTCCCCAAGGGACTGCCGCTTGGCACCGTGTCTTCGGTCGAGAAGTCGGCTAACGACGTGTACTACACCATTGTGGTACGTGCGCAGACCACGGCCGAGAACAATGAGGAAGTGCTCGTCATCACCTCGCTCACCGACGAGCAGTCGGCTTCGGACGATGATGTGAGCTCGGCCAATAGTACCCCGCAGGGCTCGTCGCGCGATGCCGCGACTCAGTCTAAGGACGAGAAATCGGATGATGATTCCGACACGGCCGAAGCGTCCGATTCTGGATCGAGCGAATAGGGAGGCATGTCCATGGATCTACACGAGCAGGGGACTGGCTCCCGCGCCTTTGCAATCGCCGCTATCGTCTGCGTGCTGCTGCAGGCGGGACTGGCACCGCAAATCTCCATCGCGGGCGGCCGCGTCAACTTTATGATCATCTTGGTGTGTCTGAGCGTGTTTTCGGGCGACCCTACGCGTGCCGTCGTGTGCGGCTTTTGCAGCGGTCTGTTTTACGACCTTTCCGCCGCCGTGCCGGTGGGCGTTATGTCGCTGCTGCTGACCGTGGGCAGTTTTGCTTTGGTGCACAGCGCGGCTGGTCAGACGGGCGGCTCGCCGAGCGCGCGCGGCGTTACCGTGGGCGCCTTTGCGCTTGCCATCAACGTGGTCTACAGCATCATCTTGCTGTTTATGGGTCTGGAGACGAGCTTTGTGGTGGCCATCTTTGGGCACGCTCTGCCGTCCTCGATCCTGACGGGCTTGATTGCCATTCCGTTTTTGATGTCCGGTGCCGCTCCGCAGTCTGGCTATGGGTTCTCCGCGCGCGGTGGGCGTCAGACGGGTATGCGCTTTAAGCCCAAGACCCGTAAGCTCAAATAGGGGAGGCCTATAGATGTCTTCCCAGTTGACGGTTGTTGTCGCCGGTATCGCGCTGGTCGTGGCCATTGTGGTCGCGCTGGTCATCATGCGCCGCGGCGACTCCCGCTTTACCTACGACACACAGCACGGAACGGCCCCGCGCGCCACCGAGGGCGAGGGCAATACGGCCGCCACGGCCTTCAAGGGCCGTTTTTCCATCCTCACCACGGGCGTTGGTGCCATGTTTGCCGCGCTTGCCGTTAAGCTGTGGGGCATGCAGATGGTCTCGTCGGACTACTACGACAAGCAGGCCAAGAGCAATCAGACCCGTACCGTTACCACGCCTGCCGTGCGTGGCCGCATCTTGGACCGCAACGGCGTCGCACTGGTGCAAAACCGCCCCTCGCTCGCCGTCGTCGCCTATCGCGATCTTGCCGACGACAAGGTGCTGGTGCGTCATCTTGCCAACGTGCTCGGCATGCCGTATGTCGCGGTGCTGCGCAACATCCAGGACAATTCCGAGGGCGCGCAGAGCCTGCATACGATCGCGACTGACGTGCGCCGCTCTACCGTCGCCTACATTCAGGAGCACGCCGGTGAGTTTCCCGGCGTGAAGATCGCCGAGCGCACCGAGCGCCAGTACCCGTATGGCGAGACCGCCTGCCATATTTTGGGCTATACCGGTACCATTACCTCCGAGCAGCTCGAGGCGCAGAACAAGAAGTCGTCGGACGGCAACGAAAGCGCGGCTGGCCAGATCTCGTATCAATCGGGCGATATTGTGGGTCAGGCGGGCGTAGAGATTTACTACGAAAATCTGCTGCAGGGCATTCGCGGTGAGCAGACCGTGAAAGTTGACGCCTCGGGTAACGTTACCGGTCAAGCCGGCGCCGTTCCCGCCAAGGCCGGTTCTGACATTAAGCTTACGCTCGATCTTAAGATTCAACAGGCCTGCGAGACGGCTCTGGCGAATGCCATTGAGCTTGCCAAGACTACGGGCCATAGCAATGCCGGCAACGGTGCCGTGGTGTGCCTTGACCCCAACAACGGCGAGATCTTGGGCATGGCAAGCGAACCCAAGTTTGATCCTTCTGTCTTTATCGGCGGCGTTTCCAATGACGTGTGGACCGAGCTTAACGATGACGAGGGCTCGCATCCGCTGCTCAACCGCGCCATTAGCGGCCAGTACATGTCCGCCTCGACCATCAAGCCCCTCTCGGCGTTGGCTGGCCTCGAATTTGGCACGTACACTTCGAGTCAAACGACCAACTGCACGGGATATTGGACCGGCTTGGGCAAATCTTGGGGAAAGTACTGCTGGCTGCACTCCGGCCACGGCACGATGACGCTGCAGTCCGGTATCGCCAACTCCTGCGACCCCGTGTTCTACGATATGGGCAAGGCCTTTTTCTACAACGACCAGCATCCCGAAGGCCTGCAAGAGGTCTTTCGCCGTTGGGGCCTGGGCAAGACCTGCGGCATCGACCTGCCGAGTGAGGGTGCGGGCCGCATTCCCGATGCAGAGTGGAAAGAGTCGTACTTTACCGACGCCTCGGCCGAGGACCGCAAGTGGAATGCCGGCGATATGACCAACATCGCCATCGGTCAGGGCGACATTCTGGTGACACCGCTGCAGATGGCCTGCGCCTACATGGGTATTGCCAACGGCGGCAAACAGTATGTGCCGCATGTGTTCTTGTCTGCTGTCTCGCGTGATGGCGACGGCGATGCCTACAAGTACAACGGCAAGGGCAAAAAGAAGCGCCTTGAGGCTCAAATTAACAACGATGCCGATCTTGCGCTGGTCCGCAACGGCATGCACGATGTGATTTACTCGGCGTCGACTTCGACCGCCGCGCACTTTAACTCCCTGACCCCTACGGTCTACGGCAAGTCCGGCACGGGCGAGAAGAGCGGCGAGGACGATTACGCGTGGTTTTGCGCCTACGCGCCGGCCGATGACCCCAAGTACGTGATCGCCACTGTCTTGGAACAGGGCGGTGGCGGCTCCGATACCGCGCTGCACGTTGTGCGCGATGTCCTCGGTGCGATTTATGACGAGCCCGACACGTCGACGGCCACGGGCGATTCCTCGGTTCGATAGGAGGTTGCGATGGACTTTTCGCCGGCGGACCTGTTCCGCTCAACCAAAACCGGCTCTCGCAGCAGCCTGGACCGCGTCAACAAGCAGATTTCCGCATCGCGCGGAACGTTTCGCCAAAAGGTGCACGTCGGCGTGCTGTTGGCGACTGTGGCGCTCGTCACCTATGGCGCCATTATTATCTGGTCCGCCTCGCAGTTTAAAGCCGATGCCTCGTTCTCGCGTCACCTGCTGGGTATCGGTATTGGCGCGGTGCTGGCGGTGCTCGTCTGGCGCACCGACCTGCGCGGCATTTCCAACTTTTCGACGGCCCTGCTCGTCATCGATCTCATCGTGATCTTCTCGCCTAAGATTCCGGGCCTGTCCTACACGGGCGGCTTGGGAATGACGGGTTGGATCAAGATTCCCGGTATCGGTTTAACATTCCAGCCCGTTGAGCTTGCCAAGCTCATCACCATCTTCTTTATGGCCACGCTTGGCTCGCAGTACAACGGGCGCATCGATACCGCTCGCGACTACATTAAGCTCTGCGGCATGCTGTCCGTTCCGTTTTTGGCCGTCGTCGCCATGGGCGATTTGGGCTCGGGTCTGGTCGTGCTGGTGTCGGGCGCCATCGTCATCTGCATGAGCGGTGCGCGCCGCGAATGGGTGCTGTCGACTTTGGCTCTGCTCGTGGGTTTGGTGGCGCTCGTCCTGGCGCTCGATTCGGTCTTCGATTCGCTGCTCGGTCATGATGTGCTCATTAAGCAGTACCAGATGAATCGTCTGACGGTCTTTATCGACCCCGACAACGCCGATTCGGACGATGCGTATAACCTGCAGCAGTCGTTGATCGCGGTCGGCTCGGGCGGTTTCTTTGGTAAGGGCCTGGGGCATGCGACGCAGTCGGCCGGGGGCTTTCTGCCCGAGTTCCATACCGACTTCGTCTTCGCCTTTTTGTCAGAGACGTTCGGCTTCTGCGGTTCCTTTTTGTTGCTGTGCCTGTACGTACTGCTCATCTTCTCGACGATCCGCGTCGCCTTTAAGTGCGAGTCTCTGTTTCTACGCTTGTCATGCGTGGGTATTGTCGGCATGTGGGCATTTCAGACGTTCGAGAACATCGGCATGTGCATTGGCATGATGCCGATTACCGGTATTCCGCTGCCGTTCATTAGCTTTGGTTCGTCCTCGATGATGATCCAGTTGTTGACGGTGGGTATCGTACAATCCATATGGCGGCATCGTTCGGGCGCCGCGTAACCGCTGGAGGGGTTTGCCATGAAGATTCCCGTAGAAAAGCTGACTCGCGCTTTTAAAATGGGCGCGACCACCAAGAGGGATTCCGATACGCCGGTGCGCGTTTCGGTCTACCTGGATTCGACCGCCTCGCGTTTTTTGGTCGAGACGGTGCGCGATGCCTTTGTGCCGCAGACGACCTCGGGTATTGTCCGCGTTGAGCGCCTGGGTGAGGAGCGAATCGTCCCCAAGACCGATACCGACGTGGTGCTGGTGCTTTCGTGCGGATCTGAGCGCCTTGAGAGCGCCGTGCAGGAGCTCGTCATTGCCGGCGCGCCCGTGTGCGTGCTGGCCGAGTCCGCTGTCGAGGTGCCTTTTATCCAGGAGTCCACGCCCATGCTCGGCGTGGTAGCGGCCACCGATAAGACGTATCTGCTCGAGACACTCGCCCGCTGGATCCTGGACCGTACGGAAAAGGAGACGGCCTTTGCGGCGAACTTTGCCTTTATGCGCATCGCCGCCGCCAACCGCATCATCACCTCGTGCGCGCTTACCAATATGGCGACGGGCGCGCTGGTGTTTTTGCCGGGGGCCGATTATCCCGTTATGGCGCTGGCGCAGGTTGGCATGCTCTTTGAGCTTGCGGCCATCTTTGGACGCGGCATTAAGCCCGAGCGCGGCTACGAGGTCGCGGGCGTGCTTGCCGGCGGCTTGGTAATGCGCGCCGTCACTCGCGCCCTGGTGAAGCAGACGCCGCATATCGGCTTTGCCGTCAAGGCACTCTCCGCCGCTCTCGGCACCTATGGCATGGGCCGTGCGCTCGTGTCTCTCTACGAGCGCGATATCGACTACAGCCGTGCCAACGAGGTGGTTGCCGCCACGTTCTCGCGCGTCCGCGACCTGGTGACCACGGTTGCCGGCGCTACCCGTCCCATGAATCCTTTTGAGGATGCATCCGATCTCGCTGCTTAGGGGTTTCTTTTGCGCGTTCCATACCAAGACTGTTTTCATTTGATCGAGCCGCTGCTCGCGAAGGTCGAAAAGCCGAGTCGCTATATCGACCACGAGTGGGGTACGCTCTCCAAGGCCGATGCCGACTATCGTTGCTGCATGATTTACCCGGACGTGTACGAGGTCGGCCTGCCCAACCAGGGTATCGCCATCCTGTACAACATCCTTAACCAGGCCGAGGGCATCTCCTGTGAGCGCGGTTATGTGCCGTGGCCCGATATGGGCGATGCCATGCGCGAGGCCGGTATCCCGCTACTGTCGCTCGAGGGCGCAGCGCCCGTGGCCTCGTTTGATATCGTCGGTATGCACGTGCCGCACGAGATGGCCGTGACAAACTTTCTCGAGGCGCTCGACCTCGCCGGCATTCCGCTGCTGGCTGCTGACCGCACCGAGGACGATCCCATCATCGTCGCCGGCGGACCTTCGGTTTATAACCCCGAGCCGTATGCGGCCTTCTTCGATGCCATCCTGATTGGCGAGGGTGAGGAGTCGCTGCTCGAGATCTGCCACCTGCATCGCCGCCTGCGTGACGAGGGCGTCCCGCGCGCCCAGATTGTCGAGCGGCTCGCGACCGTCTCCGGTACCTACGTGCCGTCGCTGTACGAGGTGCGCTATGACGAACCCTGCTCACCGCACGGCTACACCGTGCCGCGCGAGGGTAAGGACGTGCCGCCGGTGGTCTACAAGCGCGTCGTTGAGGACTTTGGCGCTACCAATCCGTTGTCGCAGTCGTGCGTGCCCTACGCACAGCTCGTTCACGATCGCCTGTCTATCGAGATCCTGCGCGGCTGCGCTCGCGGCTGCCGTTTTTGCCAGGCCGGCATGACGTATCGCCCGGTGCGCGAGCGCTCGGCCGACCAGATCGTGTCCTCGGTGATCCAGGGCCTGGAAAAGACCGGCTATGACGAGGTGTCGCTTACCTCGCTTTCGACCACCGATCACTCCTGCATCCGCGACGTGCTTGGCAGGCTCAACCGCCGCTTGGAGGATAGGGGCATTCGCGTGTCCATTCCCTCGCAGCGCCTGGATTCGTTTGGCGTGGATATGGCCGAGTCGGTCGCCGGAGAAAAGAAGGGTGGCCTGACGTTTGCCCCCGAGGCCGGTAGCCAGCGTATGCGCGACATCATCAACAAGAATGTGACCGAGGAGGACGTGGACCGCGCGGCCAAGGCGGCCTTCGAGGCCGGCTGGAACCGCATGAAGCTCTACTTTATGATGGGTCTTCCCGGCGAGCGCGACGAGGATATCGTGGCCATCGCCAACCTGGCCGATCACGTGCTGGAGCTCGGCCGCTCCGTGGTACCCAAGGCGCGCCGCGGCTCCATCTCGGTGTCCATCTCGGTGTCGGTGTTTATTCCCAAGGCCGCCACGCCTTTCCAATGGTGCCCGCAGCTCGATTACGACGACGTTAAACGCCGTCAGAAGCTCCTCATTACGAGTGTTCGCAACCGTGCGGTCCGCGTGCACTACCACGATGCCGAGACCTCGCTTATCGAGGCGGCGCTGTCTCGTGCAGGCCGCGACATGACGCCTGTCATCATCGATGCCTGGCGTGCCGGTTCGCGTTTTGACGCCTGGGTGGAGCATTTCTCGCTCGATAACTGGAAGGAGGCCGCGGCCAAAAACGGCATCGACCTCAACGAGCTCGTGCACCTGCCCTACGAGCTGGACTGGCACCTGCCCTGGGAGCACGTGAGCCCCGGCTGCTCGCGTGGCTTCCTCGAGCGCGAGTACCGTCGCTCGCTGGAGGGTGTCACGACGCCCGACTGCACCCGCACGTCGTGCACCGGCTGCGGAATCTGCCCCACGCTCCACGCCAAGAACGTATTGGTGGGTGATCGCGCATGAGTGAACGCTTGACCGACAACCCCACGCTCTTTAGGCTTCGCGTTCGCTACGGCAAGCGCGATCGTCTCAAGTACCTGGGCCACCTGGAACTAATCCATACCATTGAGCGTATCGTGCGTCGCGCGGGGCTGCCTTATGCTGTCACGCAGGGTTTCTCGCCACATATGCGTGTGGGCTTTTCGTCGGCGTTGCCCGTGGGCACGTCGTCGACCTGCGAGTGGTATGACCTGTTTATGACCGAGTTCGTCGCGCTCGACGAGGCCTTTGGGCGCCTGGCCGCGGCATCTCCGGCCGATTTGGCGCCCATCGAGGCCGCCTACATTGACGTGCGCACGCCGGCGCTCACGGCCCAGCTCACGCGCCTGTCGTACCGCATCGACCTGCACCTGGACCCTGAGGCGCCGGTCGCTGTCGACGAGGTGCGTCGCGCAATCGACACGTTGCGCGCGGCCCACGGCATCGATTATGCGCGCGGCAAAAAGAGCAAGCGCCTGGACTTGGACCATACGCTCGTGGGCTACGAGCTTAAGGCGGGGGAGCGCCCGGACCATCTGGTGCTCATACTCGACACCCATGCCGACAACGAGGGCTCCATGCGTCCGGAGATTTTGCTTTCTGCTGCTGATGTTTTGTTGCAGGGCTTGACCCCGGGCGTCGATGCACCTATTGTTTCCACCGGTATGCAAGACCTCGTGACCATCTGCTCCTACGATGTCGAGCGTCAGAATCAAGCATGCGAAGACGACGAGGGCCGACTCGTCAGCCCCATACCTGTGCGAACTTGTGGATTTGCTCCACATACTCGTTGACGGGGGTATTATCGCCTGCTACTATATTCGGCTGTTGCACTAACTGATGCATGAAGGGCAAGTAAACATGTACGCAATCGTTAACACGGGCGGCAAGCAGTACAAGGTCGCCACCGACGATGTCATCACCGTCGAGAAGATCGAGGGCAATGAGGGCGACAAGGTCACCCTGCCGGTCATCTTCCTCAACGATGGTAAGAAGATCGTCACCGATCCCGACAAGCTGGCCAAGGCCAAGGTTACCGCTCAGATCGTTGAGCAGTTCAAGGGCGAGAAGCAGCTGGTCTTCAAGTTCCACAAGCGTAAGCGCTATCGTCGTCTGAAGGGTCACCGTCAGCAGCTCACCAAGCTGAAGATCGTGAAGGTTCAGGCTACCTCCCGCGCCAAGAAGGCTGTCAAGGCAGAGGCTGAGGCTGTTGCCGAGGCTCCCGTCGCCGAGTAGATTACACTCGTAACGAAAGAGTAGGTATACACAATGGCACACAAAAAAGGACTCGGTTCCTCCCGTAATGGCCGTGACTCCCGCGGTCAGCGCCTTGGCACGAAGCGCTTCGCCGGCCAGACGGTAACCACGGGCACGATTCTCGTCCGTCAGCATGGCACGCACATCCACCCGGGTGCGAACGTTGGCCGTGGCAAGGACGACACGCTGTTCGCGCTGGTCGACGGTACCGTTGAGTTCCACAAGGGTATCAAGCACAGGGTCAGCGTACGCCCGCTCGCGAACGCGTAATTCACCCTTCATAGAGCACATATGTGGGAGGCACTTGAGTTTTAGGATTCAAGGGTCTCCCTCTTTTTTGTAGGAGGCGATTCTGTTGTCACAGTTCACCGATATCAGCCGCATTAACGTTTGCGGCGGCGACGGCGGAGCCGGATGCATGTCGTTTAGGCGCGAGGCATTTGTTCCCAAGGGCGGCCCCGATGGCGGCGACGGCGGCCGTGGCGGCAATGTCGTCATCCAGGCCGATGCTCAGCTGTCTTCGCTGATCGATTACCGCTTTAAGCATCACTTCCGTGCCGAGCGCGGCACGCACGGCCAGGGCGCCCGTCGCAATGGCAAGAGCGGCGAGGACCTGATTTTGAAAGTTCCCATGGGCACCGTAGTCCGCGAGCTCGATCCCGAGACGCAGACCCCGATGTTCGAGATTGCCGACCTGGTGCACGATGGCGAGCGCGTTGTCGTGGCACCCGGTGGTGCCGGCGGTCTGGGCAATACCCACTTTGTGACGTCGGTGCGCCGCGCGCCCGCGTTTGCCCAGCTGGGTGAGCCTGCCGAGGAGCACTGGATCGAGCTCGAGATGAAACTTATGGCCGATGCCGCGCTCGTGGGCTTTCCCTCGGTGGGCAAGTCCTCGCTCATCGCGCGTATGAGCGCCGCCCGTCCCAAGATCGCCGACTACCCGTTTACCACGCTCGTGCCCAATCTGGGCATGGTGCGTGCCGGCGAGTACTCCTATGTCGTTGCCGACGTTCCCGGCCTCATCGAGGGTGCGAGCGAAGGCAAGGGCTTGGGTCACCAGTTCCTGCGCCATATTGAGCGCACTGCTTTGATTATGCACGTTGTCGATATGACGGGCGGTTTTGAGGATCGCGATCCGGTTGAGGACTATCGCATCATTAACCGTGAGCTCGAGCAGTATGGTGCCGAGCTCTCGGAGCGCCCGCAGATCGTCGTCGCCAACAAGTGCGATGCGCCGGGCACGGCCGACAAGATTGCCGACCTTAAGCGTGCGGCGCTCGACGACGGCCACATGTTTTTTGCCGTTTCCGCCGTTACGGGTGCCGGCCTCAACACGCTGATGCTTGCCGTGGGCGAGCAGGTGGCTAAGCTTCGCGCGGAGCTTGCGGTTTCCGATGAGCCGGTCGATTTGCGCGATGAGGAGTGGGAGCGTCGCCGCCTGCAGCGCGAGAAGCGCTTCCGCATTGTTGAGGAAGAGCCCGGTGCTTTCCGCGTGGTTGGTCGCGCGATCGAGCGCATGGTTATCCAGACCGACTGGGAAAACGAGGAAGCTGTCATCTACCTGCAGCATAAGTTTGCGCGCATGGGCGTTGACGACGCGCTCGAGAAGGCCGGCTGCCGTGCGGGCGACGAGGTTCGCATTTGCCAGCGCGCCTTTGACTTTGAGGGCGCCGAGGACTTCTCGGAATACGAGGACGACCTCGAGGATGCAGGCGTTGAGGTTATTGACGTAGCGGCCGAGGGTGCGGACGTGGCTCATGTCGCCGAGGGCTCCGAAGGCGCTACCGAAGTCGACGTTATTGAGACCCCGGAGGGCGAGTAAGCCATGTCGCTGCACGGTGGAATCGGATTGCCAGAGCTGCCCATCAAGGATGGGCACGAGTTTCGGCTTGGCATTATGGGCGGCACCTTTGACCCGATTCATTACGGGCACTTGGTTACCGCCGAGCAGGCTCGCGAGTCGCTCGACTTGGACGCCGTGCTTTTTATGCCGGCCGGCTCTCCTGCCTTTAAGCTCGACAAACCGGTGACGCCTGCTGAGGACCGTTATGCCATGACGGTCCTCGCGACTGCCGCGAACCCGGCCTTTTTGGCAAGCCGCTTCGAGATCGATCGTGCCGGTGTCACCTATACAGCCGATACGCTGCGTGCCCTTCGCGAGTTTTACCCGCCACAGGTGAAGCTTTACTTTATTACGGGTGCCGATGCGATTATCGATATTGTGACCTGGCACAATGCTCATGAGATTGCCGAACTGGCAACCTTTATCGCTGCGACACGCCCCGGCTTTGACATCGATACGGCCCGGGCGAGGATTAAGGAATCGGGGCTGCCATTCGATGTGCGCTATATTCAGATTCCGGCGCTGGCGATTAGCTCGACAAACATCCGCAAGCGGGTTGCCCGCGGCATGAGCGTGCGCTATCTTACGAGCGAGTCCGTGCTCGGCTATATCCGTAAACGCGGCCTGTATGCCGATCTTGGGCAAGACGATTTTGATTGACGGGGGGAAACGTTGTCGGTAGAAGATCAGTTTGAGGGCGACGAGCGCGCGCTCTTGACGCGTATCCACGAGTTGCTCGATGTGCGCATGAAGGATAAGCGTAAGCGCTACGTGCATTCGCTCGGGGTTGCCGAGACTGCACTGCACCTAGCCGAGGTATACGGTGTCGACCGCTTTGATGCCGCTGCCGCCGGCCTGATCCATGACTGGGACAAAGTGCTCTCCGACGACGAGCTGGTCACGCGCGCTCTGCATTATGGCATTAAGATTGCAGGCTCTCCGTCTGCCGCGACGCCGCTTTTGCATGGCCCGGTTGCCGCCTATGAGCTTCCGCAGCTTTTTCCCGAGCTGTCGCCGGCGGTCTTTCAGGCTGTCGACCGTCACACCGTGGGCGCTTGCGACATGACGCCACTCGATATGGTGGTCTTTGTGGCCGATGCCGTCGAACCCAACCGCCACGGCGATTATGCCCATGCGCTGCGCAAGATGGTGGGGAAGTCCTCGCTCGACGAGTTGTTCTTCTCCTGTTTTGCGCAGGGTCTGGTCTATGTGATCCAGTCCGGGCGCTATCTTTATCCCACGGCTATTACGATTTACAACCATTACGCCCAGCTGCGCTAGCTCGGGTGCGTCTAGAAAGAGGTATTCCATGGCCGATGAGACCATGACCGACGAGCAGATTCTTGAAGGTGCGGAGCACAAGAGTTTCGTGGCCACGTCCGACCGCACTGCCGCGACGCTCTCCGCCAGCGGTGTCGCCGCCGAGGATGTCGCCCGCGCTGCCGCGCAGGCCGCCTACGACAAGAAAGGCGAGGACGTTCAGGTGCTCGACCTGACTGAGCTTTCCGATGTGTGTGACTACTTTGTCCTTGCTACCGGCACCAACAACCGCCAGGTTGATTCCATCGTCGACGAGATTGAGGAGAAGGTCGCCGAGGCTTGCGGCGAGCACCCGTTTTCCATTGAGGGCCGCGAGCAGAAGACCTGGATGCTCATGGACTACGGTTCGGTTGTCGTCCACGTCTTCACTCCCGAGGCGCGTGAGTTCTACCGCCTCGAAAAGCTCTGGGGCGATGCTCCCCAACTCTCCCTGGACCTCCTCTAGTAGCTCATTTGGGACGGGGCTTTTTTAGCTACCCTCAAGTGTTTCGCCGGGCAGTCGCGTTTTTCCGCGGCCGCCCGGCTTTCTTTTTGCCCAAAAGTAGCTAATTTGGGACGGGGCTTTTTTAGCTACTACCTACCGTTCGCCGAACATCGCGATTTATAGCTCCCAGTACGTTTTTTTTCTACTCTGGCTCGGGTAACGTAATTGTTATCTGTAGAGGAGGGGATGCGTATGACTCGGACTGCGCGAGAAATCTCTGTATATGGTTTTTACCATGTCGTCCAAAAGGGATGTGCCGACCAACTCATATTTGAGGATGACGAAGATCGGCTCTATCTGATTCGGCTGATTGCTTCGAAATGCCAGAAGTTTAAAGTGGATGTCATCGCGTGGTGCCTTATGGATAACCATATTCATCTTCTGCTTGACGACGAGCATGTTCATCTGAGCGATTGCATGCATTCGATTACGACGGCGTATGCCATGTATTTCAACTCAAAGACAGGCAGGAAGGGGCCTGTTTTCCAGGATCGATTTAAGAGTGTGCCGATCCTCGATGATGATCAGCTGCTCAACTGCGTGAGATACATTCACGACAACCCCGCGAAGGCGAGGATTGGGACCGCTTCGCTGTATCGATGGAGCAGCTTTCGCGAGTATATGGGATATCCGGGTATCTGCAAAACGGATTGTGTTCTCGGGTTGCTTGGTGACTCTCAGAGATTTTTTGCCTTCAGCACCTCGGGTGAGCCCAATCGCTATTGCTTCCGTGACGGCGCTCATGTGAGCGACACAGATGCGCTGGAGTTTGCGCAGGCTCTTCTTAAGCCGTACGAGCCTCATTACCTTAAGGCTTTGCCAAAGGGGGCGCGCGATGCCTGCATTCGTACTTTGAAGAGCGAGGGCTTTTCGATTAAACAGATCGTCCGCCTTACGGGCATTGGACGCTGCACCATACAAAAGGTCAAAGTCAAAAAATAGCTCATTTTGGACGAGGTCTGTGTTGTGACCGCGTCAGGTATGGGTTGGGCAGCTAATTTGGGACGGGGCTATTTTAGCTAACCCTACAAATCGGTTGAGTTTCATTCCGGCCCCGGGTGATTCGCTGCCAGCTGAAGGGTAGCTAAAATAGCCCCGTCCCAAATTAGCTACCCCGTACTACCCTGACAATCTAAAGTAGCTAAAAAAGCCCCGTCCCAAATTGACTACTTAGTGGGAGGAGAAGCGTGATTGGCGGCCGAAGGATAGGGCGGTGTCGCCGAATTTGTCTCGGACTGCGTCGATGGCGACGGATAGGTCACGGCGGTCGCTGGATTGGGCTCCGCGGTCGTCGACTTCGCAAAACAGGTCGGTCTGTATGCCGCCTTGATGATTGAAGTCACTCATGCCTATGCCGGCAAGGCGTACATGCATTCCTTCCTGCCAGATGTTGTCGAGCAACTCGATCGCTACCGCCACAAAGATGTTCTCGTCGTCGGTGGGATGGGGGAGTCGTCGCTGTGCCGAGCGACCGCTGCCGTACGAGTACTTAAGTTTGAGCGTCACCGTGGCGCCGGTAAGTCCCTGGCGGCGCAGGCGACGTCCGACGGATTCGCCCAATAGTGCAATCGCCGCTTCGATGTCCCCGCGCTCGGTCAAATCTTTCGCAAAGGTGCGCTCATTGCTTACCGACTTGACCTCACGCTCTTCATCGAGGCTCGTGACTTCGGAAACCTCGAGCCCCAACGCACGCTGGCGCATGCGCTCGCCGTTAACGCCAAAAATCGAAGACAGTGTGGATTCCGGTGCGCGCGACAGCTCACCCAGCGTGTAAATCCGCATGCGGCGCAGCCGCTCCTCGGCCGAGCGCCCGATACCGCTCATGGCAGAAACAGGTAACGGCGCCAGAAAACGCTGCTCAGTTCCCGGGCGTACGACCGTAAGCCCAAACGGCTTGTCTCGCTCGCTTGCAATCTTGGCTACCGTTTTGTTGCAACCGACGCCGATGGAGCAGGTTACCCCCAGTGCCGCCACGCGATCGCTGATGCGTCGTACGACGAGCAGTGGGTCTTCGGGCGCAAAGCGGCCCGGCGTGATGTCGATAAAGGCCTCGTCGATGGACACGCGCTCTACGCGTGGTGTCTCGTCGGCAAGAATATTCATGACCTGTGCGCTAACCTCGTGGTAGCGATCGAAATGCCCGTGTGTCCAAATGGCCTGCGGACAGAGGCGGCGCGCCTCGGCCGAGGGCATGGCGGAGTGCACGCCAAAGCGACGTGCCTCGTATGAGCAGGTGGAGACGACGCCGCGCGATTCGGCGTCTCCGCCCACGATAAGCGGCTTGCCGCGCCACTCGGGATGATCGAGCATCTCCACGCTCGCAAAAAACGCATCGAGATCCATCAGACCCACCGCCGGACCCGTCCAGGGCGGCGGCGTGACGCCCGCAGTATCCTCATAACCGTATGTATGTTCGCATCTTTTCATGGCATGAGTATACCGCGCAGCTCATGTGGGGTGCGTGGATGTGCTTGCAAATCGCGAATTCTTGTCTAAGATATGGATTTGCCTTCGACTACACCGAAGAAGTTGGTCTCACGGACTTCACCTGCCCGCGTCGATGGCGTATTATGTTCAACTGTTTGTTTGTAGTTGCAGCCTAAAGCTGCTTGGTTGGAGGAGTTTCCTTTGGCAGTCAAGATTCGCCTTGCTCGTCACGGCGCTAAGAAGCGTCCGTACTACCGTGTCGTCGTCGCCGATTCCCGCGCCCCGCGTGACGGTCGTATCATCGAGGAGGTTGGCCGCTACAACCCGATGACCGCCCCCAAGACCATCAACCTCGATCTCGAGAAGATTGCTGACTGGCAGTCCAAGGGCGCTCAGCTCACCGACGCTGTCGCCGCCCTGGTCAAGGCCGCCAACGAGGGCGAGAAGACCGAGACCGTCGTCAAGAAGTCCAAGAAGCAGCTCGCCAAAGAGGCCGAGGCCGCTAAGGCTGCCGCTGAGGCCGCTGAGGCCGCTGAGGGCGCCGAGGAGTAAATCGTGCCTGAGGTTGACGCTGCACAGCTCGAGGGTGAGGCAATGCTCTCAGATCGCATCGCCGATCTCGTCGAATATCTCGTTGTTCAGATCGTCGACGACCCGGATTCCGTGAGCCTGGAAGTTATCGATGGTGACGATGCCTCAACTATTGAGGTTTCGGTTGCCGAGGATGACGTAGCTAAGGTCATTGGCCGTCGCGGCCGTACCATCAAGGCCATTCGCACGCTCGCCCGTGCACTGGCCGCTCGCCTCGACACTTCCGTCGAGGTAGAGGTTCTGGGCTAGGACCTTGAGGTCCCAGTACAAAAACATCGCCCGTGTGGTTAAGCCGCATGGAAGGAAGGGGGAGGTCCTCGCGCAGCCGCTGCGGGGGCTTCCTTCTGTATTGGAGCCGGGTATGCGCGTCGCCCTGACGCCACCGGCGCTCAAGCGTGACCGCTTTTGCACGGTTACATCCGTTACCGATACGGGCGATGGCGATCTGGTTTCGTTTGAGGGCATTGACGACTTGACGGCCGCCGAGGGCATCACGGGTTGTTTCGTTCTGGCGAACCGTGATGACTTTGAGCTCGATTCACTTGATGCCGCCTATACCGACCTTATGGGTCGCGAGGTGGTTGACGAGCGCTTTGGGTCGCTCGGAACGATCGTTGAGATTATGTCGACGCCCGCCAACGACGTTTGGGTTGTCGAGGGTGATCGGTATGGCGAGGTGCTGATTCCCGTGATCGAGCAAGTTGTGCTCGATCTTCCCGATCGGGGAGCAATATCCGTCCACGTTATGGACGGCTTGATCGATATGGACAAGTAGGGAGGACAACATGCTGATCGAGACCCTTTCGGTCTTTCCCGAGATGTTTGAGCCCGTTATGTCCACATCGATTTTGGGCCGCGCCCGCAAGGCCGGCCTTTTTGATTTTAAGGCGTATAACCTGCGCGACTGGACGCACGATCGCCATCGTACCGTCGATGACGAGCCGTACGGCGGCGGTCAGGGCATGCTCATGAAGGTCGAGCCTATTGCCGAGGCAATCGAGGCCATTAGCTCTGAGGGTCCCAAGCCCACCGTGGTGTTCTTTACGCCCTGCGGTGAGCCTTTTACGCAGCATGTAGCCGAGCGCCTGCTCCAAAGCGAGCGCCTGCTGTTTGTGTGCAGCCGCTACGAGGGTGTCGATGAGCGCGCGTATGCCTATGCCGACGAGCGCCTGTCGATCGGCGACTATGTGCTCACGGGCGGCGAGCTGCCCGCTATGGTCGTTGCTGACGCCGTCGTGCGTCTGATTCCCGGCGCGCTTGGTGACGAGATGAGCAACGTTGACGAATCATTCTCGACCGCCGAGGACGGTGGGCTGCTCGAGTACGCGCAGTACACCCGTCCTGCCGAGTTTAACGGCGAGGGCGTGCCTCCCGTGCTTGTAAGTGGTGACCACGCCAAGGTTGACGCTTGGCGCCGCAAGAACGCCATCGAGCGCACCTGTCGCTGGCGTCCCGACTTAATTGAGACGGCGCGCCTTACGCCCCAGGAGCGTGCGTACGCGCAGGAGATTTTGGACGCTTCGTATTCGCAGAGCGAGGAGTGAGAATGGTTCCGTCGCAGCATTCCATGCTAAAGGGCGCGTTTGAGTGGGTCGTGATCGTCGCGATCGCGCTCGTGGCCACCTTCTTGATTCGCACCTTTGTGGTCGAGCCCTTTGTGGTTCCCACCGGTTCCATGGAGTCCACGATTGAGATTGGCGACCAGATCCTGGCGCAAAAGGTGACGCTTGAGCTCGGCCAGCCTGTCAAACAGGGCGATATTGTGGTGTTCCACAACCCCGATGGCACCTCTGAGCACGATGTGCTCGTCAAGCGGGTCATCGCTACGGCCGGCCAGACGGTCAACCTGCAGGACGGCAAGGTGATCGTTGACGGCCAAGCGCTCGACGAGGACTATACGACGGGCATGAGCTGGCCACTGTCGGTCCAGGCGCCTGGTGCTCAGGTGAGCTATCCCTACACCGTCCCAGACGACTGCGTGTGGGTGATGGGCGACAACCGCGAGAACTCAGCCGACTCACGCTACTTTGGCCCGGTCGACCGTTCGGACCTGATCGCCGTGGCGCTCGTGCGTTACTGGCCGCTCAACCGTCTGGGCGCTATCGACTAAAAACCGCTATAGTACAGTACCTAACCGTGTAATCGTTTCGACGAGGGGATATTAGAGGCATGAACGCTTCATCGCTTTCCTTCCAAGACATCATCCTGCGCCTCCAGCAGTACTGGGGCGAGCAGGGCTGCGTCATTATGCAGCCCTATGACTCCGAGGTCGGTGCCGGTACCTTCCATACCGCGACCACGCTGCGCTCGCTCGGTCCTGCCGAGTGGCGCACCTGCTATGCGCAGCCCTGCCGCCGTCCCGCCGACGGTCGCTACGGCGAGAACCCCAACCGCATGCAGCACTACTATCAGTTCCAGGTGCTCATCAAGCCCTCGCCGGTCAACGCCCAGGAGCTTTACCTGGGGTCTCTTGCCGCCATTGGCCTGGACCCCAACGACCATGACGTCCGCTTTGTCGAGGACGACTGGGAGAGCCCGACGCTCGGCGCCTGGGGCCTTGGCTGGGAGGTTTGGCTCAACGGCATGGAGGTCACGCAGTTTACGTACTTCCAGCAGGTGGGCGGCATCGAGGTCGACCCCGTGCCCGTCGAGATCACCTACGGCCTGGAGCGCATCGCCATGTACGCCCAGGGCGTCAACTCCGTCTATGACCTGGTGTGGAGCTATCTGCCCGACGGCACGCCCATGACCTACGGTGACGTGTTCCTGGAGAACGAGCGCGAGTTTAGCGCCTACAACTTTGAGGTCGCTAACGTCGAGATGATGCGTCAGAAGTTTGACGACTACGAGGCCGAGTGCCACTCCTGTCTGGAGCGCAAGCTGCCGCTGCCCGCATACGACTGCGTCATGAAGTGCAGCCATGCCTTCAACCTGCTCGATGCCCGCGGCGCCCTGTCCGCAGTCGAGCGCGCCAACTACATCCTGCGCGTCCGCGCCGTCGCCAAGGCGTGCTGCGAGGCCTATATGGCCGAGGTCGCCGGAGTTAACGAGAATGCCGACCAGGAAGGCGAGGTGGCGTAAGCCATGGCAGACGCTAAGGATTTCCTGTTTGAGATCGGTACGGAGGAAATGCCCTCCGCACCGCTGAACAATGCCGTCAAGCAGCTTGGCGATATGATCGCCAAGGGCCTCGACGAGGCCGGCCTGGCCCATGGCGAGGTCCGCGTGATCTCGAGCCCGCGTCGTCTGGCTGCGCTCGTGACCAACGTCGCCACCGCGACCGATGAGGTCCACGAGGTCAAGCGCGGCCCTGCGGCAAACATTGCCTTCGATGCCGACGGCAACGCCACCAAGGCCGCTCAGGGCTTCGCCCGCAAGTGCGGTGTGGCTGCCGAGGACCTGATCCGTCGTGAGGATACCGACGGCCGCGAGTACGTATTCGCCGAGAAGAACATTCCCTCCGCGCCGGCTACCCCTATTCTGACGGCCCTGTGCGAGAAGACGATCGCAGGCCTGCAGTGGCCCAACTACCGTAGCCAGCGCTGGGGCCACGAGCACGCCACGTTTGTGCGTCCGGTCCGTTGGATCTGCTGCCTTCTGGGCGAGGACGTTGTGCCCGTGACTTTTGCCGATGTGACGAGCGGCAATACCACGCGCGGACATCGCGTGCTGGGCGCCGGTGACCATGTTGTCGCCAGTCCCGCCGTCTACGAGCAGGTGCTCGAGGACGCCGGCGTGCTCTCTGCCGAGCGTCGTCGTGAGGCCATCCTTGCCGGTATTGCCGAGGTCGAGGCCGCTCGCCCTGGCTGCCATGTCGACACGCCCAAGAAGGTTTTCGAGGAGGTCATTAACCTCTGCGAGTGGCCGACGGTGCTCGTCGGTACCTTCGACGAGGAGTTCCTCAAGGTCCCGCACGAGATCATCTGCGAGTCCATGCTCACCAACCAGCGCTACTTCCCGATCTATGACGGCGAGGGCAAGCTCACGCGTGAGTTCGTGGTCGTCTCCAACAGCAAGCCCGAGAATGCCGATCGTGTGATCGACGGCAACGAGCGCGTCGTGCGCGCCCGTCTGGACGATGCCAAGTTCTTCTACGAGGAGGACCTGAAGATCTCCCTCGACGAGTTCCGTGAGCGTCTGGCCAAGGTTGCCTTCCAGGAGAAGCTCGGCAGCGTGCTCGCCAAGTCCGAGCGCATTGAGCAGCTCGCGCTCGCTATTGCCCGCGAGGCCCATCTGGGCGCCCACCTCGCTGCCGATGCCGCTCGCGCCGCGCACCTGTGCAAGGCCGACCTGGTTTCCAACGCCGTCGTCGAGTTTACGAGCCAGCAGGGCGTGATGGGTGGCTATTACGCAACTGCGATGGGGGAGAACGACGAGGTCGCCCACGCCATTCGCGATCACTATCGTCCCCGCTTTGCCGGCGATGAGCTGCCCGAGGGCACCGCTGGCTGCATCGTGGCCTGTGCCGACAAGCTCGATACCATTGCCGGTATCTTTGCCATCGGTGAGCCCCCGACCGGCTCTTCCGACCCCTACGCGCTGCGTCGCGCCGCTATCGGCATTATCAACATCCTGCGCGATCGTCTGCCGATCGACCCCACGACGCTCATCGACTTTGCCCTTGAGCTCTATAGCGAGCAGGGTATCGAGTTCGACGCCGCCGAGGTCGCCCAGCAGGTCCGTGACTTCTTCCACGGCCGTCTGGTGAGCATGGCCCGCGACGAGAAGATTCCGGCGGATACCGTCGCCGCCGTCTCCGCGGTGCACATCATCGCTCCGTCCGTCTTCTTCGCCCGCTGCGCCGCGCTCGACGAGGCTCGTAAGAACGATGCCGAGACCTTCGACAACCTGGCTACTGCCTATGCCCGCGCCGCGCACATCTCCAAGCCCGAGCTGGGTATGGAGTACGATCGCAGCCTGATGGGTGAGGCCGAGCTCGCGCTTGCCGATGCCTCCGAGGCTGCTCAGACCGCTGTCGATGGCGCCCTTGCTGCCGAGGATTACCCGGCCGCATTTGCCGCCCTTGCCGCCCTGCGTGCCCCCATCGACCGCTTCTTCGACGAGGTTATGGTCATGGACAAGGACGAGCAGCTCCGCGATAATCGCCTTAAGCTGCTCAACCGCTTCGAGGCCGTTTTCTCTGGCATCGCCAACATCGGTGAGCTTGCCCGCAAAAAGTAAGCCAGCCTGCGCATAAGCGCAAAAGGAGCCCCGCATGGATTGCCCGGTCACCGCACGTCCCACCGTTATCGTTATCTCCGACTCGCTCGGTGATACCGCTTGTGAGGTGGTGCTTGCGGCGTCCGGGCAATTTGATGAAGGGGCTTTTCGTCTCTTGCGCTTGCCCAAAGTGAACTCGGTGGAGCAGGTCAAGTCGTTTGTGGGCCCGCGCGTCGATGCGGACCATCGTGATATCGCCGTGTTCCACACTATCGTCGATCCGGCGCTTCGCGCCCGCGTGCTCGATTACCTGGGTATGCTGCATATTCGCTCTGTCGACCTGATTGGTCCGACCCTTGCCGTGCTGTCGTCGCTCATCGGTGTTCCGCCCAAGGGCGTTGCGGGCGTTATTCACAAAACGGATGACCGCTATTTCCACCGCATTGAGGCTATGGAGTATTTTGTTGAGCACGATGACGGGCGCGGTTGCGACGACCTTTCGGGGGCCGATATCGTGCTGCTGGGCGTGTCGCGTACGTCCAAAACGCCGCTGTCGATGTATTTGGCCTATCAGGGTTACAAGGTCGCAAACGTTCCGCTGGCGCACGGCATGGAGCCGCCGAAGTCGATTTACGAGGTCGACCCGATGCGCCTGTTCGGCCTGATTTCGACCGTTGACGTAATTTCTGAGATTCGCGACAGCCGCTTGGGCGATGACTACGCTCGCGCCGTCGCCGGCTCCTATGCCGAGCCCGAGAGTGTGCGCAGCGAGCTTGAGGAAGCCCGTGCCCTCATGAAGCGCCTAGGCTGCTTTGTGGTGCGTACCGACGGTAAGGCGATTGAGGAGAGTGCATCCGAGATCATCGGTCATTTGGAGGAAATCCAAGAAGCTCGAGCCCGTCGTGCCGCTCGCCGAGCCCAACAAAAGTAGCTAATTTGGGACGGGGCTTTTTTAGCTACCCCGGCTGAGGCCGCGAGCTTTTTGGCCGATTGCCGACGGGGTAGCTAAAAAAGCCCCGTCCCAAATTAGCCACTTATGGTAAAGCGATTTAGCAAAGTTCTTTCAGTTGACCTGCAAGTCTCCTACACTGGTATCTTCATAAGGTAACCACCTTTATCTACCGTTTACCGTCAGTTTTACCACGTTTACCAAACCTCGCACCCTCTACGCAAGCACTTCCAATACCCGCCGTATAGTACCCTCACGGCTCGCATCCGGCGGGTCGATTCGTTACCACGGTCGTGCGCGACAGCGCATGGAAGGGGAGTATCGTGAGCGATTGCAAGAGGGTTTACCGTTTTGGAACCGACGCCCAGGGCACCTGTGTCACTGAGGGCGACAAGTCCATGAACTTCGTGCTTGGCGGCAAGGGTGCAAATCTTGCCGAGATGAGCCGCATCGGCCTGCCGGTTCCCGGTGGCTTTACCATTACCTGCCAAACCTGTGTCGAGTACTCTGGTGCCGGCAACGTGTGGCCCGAAGGCGCACTCGATGAGATTGTTGCCGCCGAGGCCGATCTCGAGGCCCGCTGCGGCAAGAAGCTTGGTGACGCATCCGACCCACTGCTCGTGTCGGTTCGCTCGGGTGCTCCGTTCTCCATGCCCGGCATGATGGACACGGTCCTCAACTTGGGCCTTAACGACGACTCCGTTCTGGGCCTCATTGCCCAGACGCAAAACCCGCGTTTTGCCTGGGATAGCTACCGCCGCTTTATCCAGATGTTCTCCAACGTCGTTATGGGTGTCGATGCCGACTTGTTTGAGAACGCCCTGACCCAGGCTCGCTTGGTCGCCGGCGTCCGCGTCGATTCCGAGCTTTCGGCCGAGGACCTGCAGGAGCTCGTCGAGACCTTCAAGGGTATCTTCTCCGAGAACGTCGAGGCTGCCCTGTATCCCGAGCTCGAGGTTGTCGACGGCAAGCCCGTCTTCCCGCACGATCCGGAGCTCCAGCTGCGCCTTGCCATCCAGGCCGTCTTTGGCAGCTGGATGAACGAGCGCGCCTGCATCTACCGCAAACAGCATGGCATTTCCGACGAGCTCGGTACTGCCGTCAACGTCCAGGCCATGGCTTTTGGCAACAAAGGCGAGACTTCTGCGACCGGCGTCGCCTTTACGCGCAATCCGGCCGATGGCACCAAAGAGTTCTACGGTGACTTTTTGGTTAACGCCCAGGGTGAGGACGTCGTCGCCGGCATCCGCAACACTGAGCCCATCGCCGACCTCAAGACCACCCCGGGCCTCGAGTCCGCTGGCGAGGAGCTCGAGCGCGTTTTCCTGACGCTCGAGGATCATTACCGCGATATGTGCGATATCGAATTCACCATCGAGCAGGGTAAACTGTGGATGCTTCAGACCCGCGTGGGCAAGCGTACCGCTACCGCCGCGCTGCGCATCGCCATCGAGATGGTCGAGGAGGGCCTCATCACCCGCGAGGAGGCCGTGAGTCGCATCGATCCGGCGCAGCTCGACCAGCTTCTGCATCCGCAGTTCGACTCCTCCAAGAAGTACGAGGCCCTGGCCTGCGGCCTTAACGCCAGCCCCGGCGCCGCCGTAGGCGAGGTCGTGTTCTCGAGCGACGATGCCGTCGCGCGCGCCAACGAGGGCCACAAGGTCATTCTGGTTCGCTGGGAGACCAACCCCGATGACTTGAAGGGCATGGTCGCTGCCGAGGGCATCCTTACCAGCCACGGCGGCAAGACGAGCCACGCCGCCGTTATTGCCCGTGGCATGGGTACCCCCTGCGTCTGCGGTGTCGAGCGCTTCCATATTGACGCCGCCGAGAAGGTCGTGCGCATCGAGGGCAGCGACCGCGTGCTTCACGAGGGCGACATCATCTCCATCGACGGCACTCAGGGTATCGTCGTCGATGGCGCCGTCGATCTGGTCTCCGCCGAGCTCACCGGCGATCTGGACACCATTCTGTCCTGGGCCGACGAGATTCGCCTGGACGAGACCGACGGTCACGCCAACCACGTGCGCGTCAATGCCGACAACCCCGAGGATGCCGCGCTCGCACTCGAGTTTGGCGCCGAGGCCATCGGCCTGTGCCGCACCGAGCACATGTTCCTGGGCGATCGCAAGAACATTATCCAGAGCTTTATCCTGTCCGACGACGAGGCCGTGAAGCAGCGGGCCCTGGCCGACCTGCTCAAGGTTCAGACCGAGGACTTTCTGGCGATGTTTAAGACCATGTCCGGTCGCGATGTGGTCGTTCGCCTGCTCGATCCGCCGCTGCATGAGTTCCTGGATAATCCTCGCGAGCTCGAGGTCGCCATCACCAAGAAGGAAGCCGCCGGCGCCAGCGAGGAAGAGCTTGCCACCCTGCGTGCCCGCCTGCGTCGAATCGACGGCATGGTTGAGTCCAACCCGATGCTCGGCTTGCGCGGTGTGCGCCTGTCCGTTGTCTTTGGCGATTTGCCGCTCATGCAGGTTCGCGCCGTCGCCACGGCTGCTGCCCGCCTTATCAAGGAGGGTGTTGACCCGCGCCCCGAGATCATGGTCCCGCTCGTTTCCATCACAGCCGAGCATGTCCAGACCCGCGAGGTCATCGATCGCGTGATCGCCGAGGTATCCGCCGAGGAGGGCGTCGAGCTCAATATTCCCGTGGGCACGATGCTCGAGCTGCCGCGCGCCTGCATGGTCGCCGACGATATCGCCCACCATGCCGACTTCTTCTGCTTTGGCACCAACGACCTCACCCAGACAACCTTCGGCTTCTCGCGCGACGACGCCGAGGCCAAGTTCATCCCGCTGTACATGCACAAGAAGATCCTGAAGGATAACCCCTTCGAGACCATCGACGCGGCGGTGCTCGAGCTGGTGCGTTTGGCCGTCGAGAAGGGTCGCGCCGCCAACCCCGATATGCACTTTGGCGTGTGCGGCGAGCACGGCGGCGACCCCAAGTCCATCAAGGGCCTGTTCAACGTGGCCGATGTGGACTACGTGTCCTGCTCGCCCTATCGCGTACCCCTCGCACGACTGGCTGCCGCCCAGGCCAAGCTCGAGGCCAAGCGTTCCGCTTAACTGAGTCGCGTTCCATTTGCGCCTCTTACGCCCCCCTTCGCGCCGCCGCGCCCCCTGTGGACGCGGCGGCGTTTTATATTGATTCTGTTGGTTCAATACATTGGCAACTGACGGGAGGACTGCGATGAAAAACCTCACCAGGTATTTGCAACGAGCGCGTCGGGGAGCACAGATGACCCTGTGCTGGGTGGTCGTTGCGGTCACGGCGCTTTGCGGGATGCCGACGGCCGGTTTTGCCCTTCAGGATGAATCGCGCGACGAGCTTTATGGCGACGTGGTCAACCCGCTCACCATTACGGTCAACGATCGCGACTGCACGTTTGTAGATATCGATGACGGCAAGCTCGAGGGCCGTACCTCGATGTACGACAACGTCTCGTTCTATACGGCCGCCGTCAAAAAGGTGCTGCCCAACTGGGCATCGCTTGCCTATAACATCCTTGGTTATGGTGGAGGCGACGACTCCGGGGACTTTTTGTACTGGGACCACGCCGGCAAGGGCTTTGAGAAGGACTTCGGTAAGGGTCACTACATCTATCTGTATGATGCGCTTTCGGGCGGCAACGGTGAGCATTCCGACGGCGCCGACAAATCGAAACAGAGTGGTCTGACATCGGCAAAAAGCCTCAAAGCTGTCTACGATCGCTTGACCGACGATATCGCCGGCTGTATCGGTCACAAGCTGAAGGGCTCCGATTTCCGTGAAAACGTGCCGCTCGACGGACTGTCGAAAGACACGACTGAGCAGGACGTCATCTATGCCACCATTGCTTGTGTCGACAAGCTCGGCGGCACCTATCAGTATGATTTCAATGGCTTTGGCATCGCGTTCTATAACTTTAGAGTTCAGCAGCTCAACAGCATGAACAAGCTTAACTGCGCGCCCGAGGACGCGCCGGGCTATTCCTTTGTCGATTCTAAGACTGAGCAGGAGCTCGTTACCTCGGCACTTAACGTCGGCTATGAGGACGCCTCGCAGAGCATCACGCTCGCCCGCGGTACCGAGGAGACGGTCGGCACGAGCACTTCTGAATCCTCATCGTATTCCAAAGGCGGCTCGTGGGGCGCATCGGTGAGCCTCAAGGAGTCGCTGGGCGTGCCCGCAACAGCGAGCGAGGAGATCGAGACCTCGTTTTCGGCCGAAGCCACGATGTCCCAGTTGTGGGAGGCGAGCAAGACCGAGGAACAGTCGATCACCACAACGGTCAATCAGTCGGTCACCGTCGATATGACGATCCCTGCGCACACGCAGGTCAATAGCAAGCAGACGAGTTCTACCACGACGCTGTCCGAGGACTATGACCAGCCGGTGGGCGTGACGTTCGACGTGATTATCTTTAACATGAACGGCGAGTGCTACGACGACAACGCCGCCGTGCAGGAGTTCCATACCGCCGGTTATGACCAGCGCTCGTTCTACACCACCTTTGGCGATCAGTCGACCGACGCCGTGCAGAACCTGTTCCTGCGCTCAATCGCCCATCGTGGCGACGACGGCTACGATACCACCGCCGGAAACGTTACGAGCTGGTCGCATCGCACCAACAACCACATGGTGCGCGCCATCGATTGGAATTCTGTCCTGGCCGATCGCGAGGTGCCATCGCGCAACGGCGGCGCCCCGCGCACGTGCAATGTGCTCAACGACATGGCAGCCACCTACCCCATGTCCATTACGGGTTCCAATCTGTCGTTCGAGTCGGTGACGGTCGATACGCAGTTGGGTACGCCGCAGCCCATTAAGCCCATTTCCAAGATTCTCGTATCGCTGCAGACCGATAAGACCCGAAGGCTTACGGTGGGAGACGAAGACCCCATCTCTTCCTATCGCGTGCGTGCAAGGGACGAGGACGATGTTGACTATTACGGCTTTGTGAAGTCGTCGGGCGACTGGCGCGTGGTCGATAAAAACGGCAAGAAATGCAAGTCCGACGTCATCGAGATCCAGACCGACCCTGTCACCCACGAGCAAGTCGTGGTGGGTAAAAAGGCCGGCACCGCCTACGTAAAGTACTTTATCCCCGAGGACACCTATGTGGACGTGAACGGGCATGTTTCGACCAATGACGAGATCGACGCCGCGGCCTACAAATATAAGGTAAGCGACGTGGCGCCCGAGTCGTTTAACGGCAGCATCAAACTCGAGGGCTCGGCACAGACCGTCGTCGGAGTCGAGGAGAATCTCAACGGCATCGACGGCCTAACGGCTACGGTCTATGACACGACGGGCAAGGAAGTCGATAGGGTCTGCAGCTGGGAGGCCCAAGAGCTCGAGAGCAAGGGCATTTCGGTCGCGACGGACGGCACGATGACCATCTCGCAACCGGGCACCTTCCATGTTCGCGCCTTTATTGACGGCGTGTATTCCGATTGGGCCGAGGTCATCGCCGCACCCGCACCGGTCGACCCGATGACGACCGTGGTCGAGACACCGGTGAGCGTTACGTCCGTTTCTTCGGGGGATTCTTCGGCAACGACGGATAGCGCGGCTCCTGCCCAGGGAGAGCAGGCGGCTTCCGATGCGAACGCGGCCGATTCTGCTCCGGCGAGCGACGATGCCACTGCAGTGACTGACGGCACCGCGCCCGCTGCCGCAAAAGATGCCTCGCCGATTCCTACGGGCCTCGTTACCGTTTTGACCGATATCTGCCGCTACGGCATCGATCACGGCCTCATCGGCACATCAAACAAGGAAGAGATGACCAAGCAGGACTTCGACATCTTAGGCATCCTGTACCTGATGGCAGACAGCCAGGACCTGGTGCCCCAAGCCGCCGAGGACGCGATGAACGAATGGGCTCATGACAACTATAATGACGAAGAGCTTGCCACCTGGAAGCAGCATGCGCTTTCGGTGCTGCTCGAATACGGTTATATCGCGCCCGGAACGACCGTGACGACGCCGACGACTGATGCTGCGGACGGCGCATAAGTGCAGAAAGAGTGCGTGTTTTTGTCTTTTTGCGCATGGGCAAAATAGTTCTTGCAGCCAAGGTCGTGGCGTGTATACTCGAATACGTTTGTTCAACTACGTGCCGGCCAAGGTGGTACGGCACCTCTAGAAGAGTAAGGAATTGCACATGGATTACATCCGCGCAATCGAGCGTCAGCAGATCCGCGAGGACATCCCGCAGGTCCGCGTTGCCGACAACGTCAAGGTTCACTACCGCATTAAGGAAGGCGACCGCGAGCGCATCCAGGTTTTCCAGGGTGACGTCATCCGCATGGCCGGCGCCGGTGCCCGTGAGACCTTCACCGTCCGCAAGATTTCCTTCGGTGTCGGTGTTGAGCGTACCTTCCCGCTTCACAGCCCCAAGATCGCCAAGCTCGAGGTCGTCCGTCATGGTCGCGTCCGTCGCGCCAAGCTGTACTACCTCCGCGACAAGGTGGGCAAGGCTGCTCGTATCCCCGAGAAGCGCTAAGAAGATCGCAGCGTCTGTCCACTCGTTTGGACACAAGGGTCACCTTCGGGTGGCCCTTCTTTTTATCTGATTTCCATGCAAGGAGGGCCTGGTATGGCCAATATGACGAGCTCGATTTCGGCATCGCAGGTTGCCGGCGAGCTGGCGAGTGCCACGTTCGAGGAGATTCCCGCCCTCGTGGAGCACTATCGCGAGGATCCGCGCCAGCAGGTGATCAAGGCTTGCGAACGCGCACTTAAGCGCCATGCCAAGGAACTTTCCGAGCGCGAGCGCGTCAACGGCATGTACGAGCTGATGCATGAGCTCGGCGGCGATGGCGTGGTCGTTGGTGTTGACGAGGTGGGGCGCGGCTCTGTCGCCGGCCCGTTGACGGTCTGCGCTGTCTGCCTTCCCATGGAGCCGCGCGTTTGGGGCATTAACGATTCCAAAAAGCTCACGCCTGCCCGTCGTGAGCTGCTCTCGGTGCAGATTGCCGAGGTGGCTACGGCCATTGGTTTTTGCCATATCGCGCCTGCGGACATCGATGAGATGGGCATGGCCCGCGCCATCCGCGCTGCCGTCGCGGGCGCGGTGGCCGATACGGGGCTCGAGCCCGATTGCGTGCTTATGGACGGCAACCCCTTGGGCGCCGTCCCTAACGAGCGCGATGTGGTCAAGGGAGATGCCAAAATCGCCTGCATCGCCGCTGCTTCCATTATGGCCAAGGTCACGCGTGACGAGATGATGGTCGAGTACGATGCCGAGTATCCCGAATATCATCTTGCTGAGTCAAAGGGCTATGCGAGCCCCGAGCACATTGAGGCTATTCGTAAACATGGCCTTTCTCCGTTGCATCGTGTGAGCTTCTGCGGAAATTTTTTGCAGACGGAGCGTCTTTTTTAAGGCAAATATGGAGACAGGGACTTCTGGGATTTTATAAACCAGCTGGTGGGGACCGCATGCAACGCAATTGTTGCATGCGGTCCCTTTTTTGTTTGTTTTTTGTTGGACTTTGGTTTTCTTTTGGTACTTACCCGCAAGAAAGGCGGCCCCATGATCGGGTCAATATCGTGCGCGGGAAAGGAGACCCCATGTGCGCCGCAAGTGCAAAGAGCAAGACGCAACAGCTCAAAGAGCTTTGGGAGAGCGGGGAGATTGATTGCGCGTCGATTACACCTGGGTTCATTAAGGGCCTCAGTCCTCGAGAACTGGGCATGCTGGGCGAGCTTATTGCAATCGATTACTTTCGTGAGCGCGGTTATGCCCTCTTGGAACAGGGCTACCGGTGTCCCGAGGGCGAGGCCGATCTGGTACTGCTTGATGAACTTGATGATGTCGTGGTGATGGCTGAGATCAAGACAAGGCGCGTTGCCCTAGATTGCAACACGCGGGTCTTTCCCGAGGAGGCGGTGGACGCCCAGAAGCAGCGTCGCTACCGCCGTATCGCGAGTTGTTACCTTATGGATCACTATCCCCTTAAGGCGATTCGCTTCGACGCGGTGGGCGTTACTATCCGCGGCGGTCATATTGCGGAGATTGAGCATCAATACAACGCATTCGATTGGCAGGTATCGTGATGGCGTTTGACACCTTTGCCGTCCACGCTGCATGTATTCGTGGCGTCGAGGCGATTCCCGTCACGGTCGAGGTCTCGCTTGCCGGCGGTATTCCGGGTATCCAAATGCTTGGCATTCCAAGTATGGAGGTGATGGAGTCGCGTGGCCGCATACGCTGCGCAATGCGCTCGGCGGGATTTGAGATTCCACGGGCGGGCATTACCGTCAACTTGGCTCCGGGCGATATCCGTAAAACGGGCAGTGGTTTTGACCTGCCGATTGCCATCGCGGTACTGGCGGCCGATGGGCAGATTCCCCGCGACCATCTAGACCATTGCCTTATTGCCGGTGAGCTTGGGCTGGATGGTAGCGTGCTGCCCGTAAAAGGCGAGGTTGCGTTTCAGTTGTTGGCGCGTGATATGGGCCTGTCCTTTATTGCGGGAAGGTCGGATCAACATGTACCGCTTGCCGGTGTGGACTGTGGCTTTATCGACCATCTGTCTCAGCTCGCCCGCGGTATGGGCGAGGCGGCTCGGCATTATCTGGATTCCGAGGGTGTCGAGGCGTCGTTTGAACCAGAACTTGATTATGCCGATGTGCTGGGGCAGGAGGTTGCCAAGCGCGGCATTGCGCTCGCGGCGGCGGGGGAGCTCGGCCTGCTTATGATTGGCTCGCCGGGTTCGGGCAAGACCATGCTCGCACGCCGCATGACGGGTATCTTGCCCGAGCTTTCTCTCGAGGATCAGCAAGAGGCGCTGTGCATCCATTCGGTCTTGGGCGAGAACATCGATGGTTTGCTGGCGGGACACCGGCCGTTCCGTAGCCCCCACCACAGCATTTCGACTGCGGGACTTATTGGCGGCGGACGGCCGGTGCACCCGGGCGAGATTAGCCTAGCGCACGGCGGCGTGCTCTTTTTAGACGAGCTTGCCGAGTTTCCCAACAGCGTGCTGCAGACGCTTCGCCAGCCCATCGAGCGCGGCTACGTCAAGATCGTACGCGTCGATGGGGCTTTCACGTTTCCCTCGAGGTTCCAGCTGCTTGCCGCGAGCAATCCCTGTCCCTGCGGCTTTTTGGGCGATCGCGAGGTACCGTGCCGCTGCTCGGCTTCGATGGTTGAGCGCTATCGGTCTAAGCTACGTGGTCCCTTGGCCGATCGTATTGACCTTATGATTGACGTGACCCGACCCGACCCGCAGGTAATTATCGAGGGCGCCGAGGGTATGTCGTCAGCTGAACTACGTGACTATGTTGTGCGGGGTCGGGCATTTCGCGCCTGGCGCGAGTCCCGTATGGACGATGCAGATGCCGAGGCCGAGGACGATGAGTCACGTTCCATCGACGGCGTCGTTTCGACCTTTGCGCTCGATGGGGCAGCGGAAAAGTGCGTGCTCGGCCTGTCGAGGCGCACACATCTCACAGGGCGCGGCATCGTGCGCTTGGTGCGTATCGCGCGCACGATTGCCGATGTCGCCGAAAGTGAGCGGGTAACCCAAGACCACGTGCTCGAGGCGGCGATGTACCAGGGGAGGAGGGACCAGTAATGCCCGAGGAGACTTTTGAGCTGCATCCCGGTGATGCGTTGTATCCAGCTACCGTTTTGGAGCTCTCTGATGTACCCCAGACGCTTTATGTGCGTGGCGATCCCGCCGCACTGTCGACGCCTGCGCTCTCCATCATCGGCGCTCGCAAGGCCTCGCCGTACGGCCTTGCCGTGGCAGAGCTGGCCGCGAAAGTTGCGGTCGAGGCGGGGGTGACGGTGGTCTCGGGCGGTGCGGTCGGCTGCGACCAGGCCTCGGGTTGGGCCGCGGTCAACGCTGGTGGCAGGCACGTCGTGGTGTTGGGTACGGGCGCCGACGTGGTTTACCCGCGCTCGAGTGCAGGGCTCATCGCGCGCACGATCGATACGGGCGGCGCGGTCGTGTCCATCTCGCCTTGGGGTATGGGGCCACGCAAATTTGCCTTTCCGCGGCGTAACCGGGTGATTGCCGCGCTTTCGCAGGCGCTCTTCGTGTCGGAGGCCGGCATGCCCTCGGGCACGTTCTCGACAGCGGAGGCCGCCATGGACCTGGGGCGCGAACTGCTCGCGGTACCGGGCTCCATTTTGTCACCAGAGTCGCGTGGGACCAACTACCTCATCGCCAACGGTGCCTGCTGCATTGTTGACGAGGAGTCTATTGAGATGGCCATCTCGCGAATTTACGGCACCCTGCGCTATTCGCGTCCCGATGCGCCCGGTATCGCCGATCTGGACCCCACGCAGCAGTCCGTGATGCACGCGCTCATTGCCTCGCCGCTCAAGGTCGATGACATTGCCGCGCTCGTCTCCCTCGATGCCGTCGGCGTGCTCAAACTCCTGGGCTCACTCGAGCTCGGGGGACTCATCGAGCGCATGATGGATGGAAGGTATGCGCCCTCAAAGTTTGCGCTTCACGCTCAGACGCCCTTCGGTCACAATGGAAAGCGTGTCAATTAGAAAGGTGTTTGCAGATGCTGTTTGATCAAGTGACGGTTATCGGTGGCGGTCTGGCGGGATCGGAATGCGCGATTCAGCTGGCAGATCGCGGGTTTGCCGTAAAGCTGTGCGAGATGCGGCCGCTGGTGACCTCTCCTGCCCACCATACCGATCACTTGGCGGAGCTCGTCTGCTCCAATTCGTTTAAGTCGACCCGACCCGATTCCGCCGCCGGCCTGTTGAAGGCCGAACTCGAGCGTATGGGTTCGGTGCTGCTCGACTGCGCTCATCGCGCTTCCGTTCCCGCTGGTGGCGCCTTGGCGGTCGACCGTGTTAAATTCTCCGAGCTCGTCGAGGCCGAGGTTGCCGCCCGTCCCAATATCGAGGTCGTTCACGGCGAGGTCACCCAGATTCCCGAGGGCCATGTGGTTATCGCCGCGGGTCCCTTGTGCTCGCCGGCGTTGAGCGGGGAGGTCATGAAGCTCGTCGGTGGTGATTCCCTGGCGTTCTTTGACGCCGCGGCCCCGATTGTCGATGCCTCGACGCTCGATATGGATGTGCTGTTCTCGCAGTCGCGCTACGAGGAGCAGGGGAGTGGCGACTATCTCAATGCCCCGCTCAACAAGGAGGAGTACGAGGCCTTTATCGAGGCACTTACCTCGGCCGATCGCGTGGTGCTCAAGGACTTTGAGGGCGGGGACCTCTTCCAGGCCTGTCAGCCTGCCGAGGAGGTTGCGCGCACGGGCAAGGATGCCATCCGCTTTGGCGCTATGAAGCCCGTCGGGCTCACCGACCCGCGCACCGGTCGCCGTCCCTGGGCGGCGATTCAGCTGCGCGCCGAGAACAAGGAGAAAACCGCCTATAACCTGGTTGGTTTTCAGACCAACCTGACCTTCGGCGAGCAGAAGCGCGTTTTTCATATGGTTCCCGGTCTGGAGAATGCCGAGTTTTTCCGCTATGGCGTCATGCATCGCAATACCTTTGTCGATGCTCCCCATGTGCTCGATGGGACCTTCGCCGTGCCCGGCACGGGCGTGCGCCTTGCCGGACAGATTACCGGTACGGAGGGTTACATGGAAGCGGTCGCCACGGGTCTCCTCGCTGCGCTCAATACCTATGCCGAGGCTATCGAGGTTGCTCCTGTCGAGCTGCCGCGCGTGGGCGCTCTCGGCGCGCTCGTGGGCTATGCGACCGATCCTGCTACGGTCGGATATCAGCCCATGCATGTTAATTTTGGCCTGGTGCCTCCCCTCGAGGACGGTAAACGCCGCAGCAAACGTGAGCGCTATCAGGCCTATGCGGATCGCGCCCTTAAGGCCTTGGATTCCTATCTGGAATCGCGCTCCGACCTGTTTGGGGGCGACCGGTCATAGCCTTTGACCTGTACGGTGCCGTCGACTCGTTCATAGCCTATATTGCACGCGTCGAGGGGCTTTCTTCTAACACTGTTATCGCTTACGGCTCTCGTCTGGAGCGTTTTGCCGCTTGGTGCGAGCGTGGGGATATCGATGCGCGCACGGCGGACGTACGTACCGTTCGTATGTATCTGGCAGAGCTGTCGCGCGAGCAGGTGGCGCCCAGGACGATTGCGGCGCACCTGTCTGCCATTCGTTCGTTCTATCGATGGATGGCTGCCGAGGGTCTTATCGATGGAGACGCTGTGTCTGCGATTGCCTCGCCCAAGCTTCCACGCGATTTGCCTGGAGTGCTGACCACCCAGCAGGTTAAGGCACTGCTTGAGGCGCCAGACGTTTCAACGCCTGCGGGACTGCGCGATGCGGCGATGCTCGAATTGCTCTATGCATCTGGGGCTCGCATCTCTGAGCTTGCGGCACTCAATGTCGAGTCCATTGCTTGGTCCGAGCGAACGCTGCGGCTTTGGGGTAAGGGGAGCAAGGAGCGTATCGTGCCCCTGTATCGGCGTGCTCTCGATGTGACCCACCGCTATATTGAGGAAGGAAGACCGGAGCTTCTTGCTCAGGCAAAGCGTGGCGACGGTACGAACGGTGTGCATCCGCTGTTTATCTCGGCACGCGGCAACCGTATGAGCGCCGCCATGCTTAGGCGACGGTTTCATATGTTGGCGACGCTTGCGGGTATCCCTTCCGATATCGCCCCGCATGCGATGCGCCATACTTTTGCGACCGATTTGCTCGAGGGCGGAGCGGACTTGCGCTCTGTCCAGGAGTTGCTAGGGCATGCAAGCTTGTCAACCACGCAGATTTATACGCATCTCACGCCCGATCGGCTCAAACGCGCCGTTACCCAAGCTCTTCCGCGCGGCGAATAAGGCAGGAGAGGGGTTCTATCCAATCGATCGCGCGTCCGTGTGTGTGGTTTTGATTTCGGGTTGGCAGAAAGATGTAATCCTGCTATCATTCATCGGGTTGCTTCACGGCAACAGGTTTTTATCACGCACGCGCGGCTACTTCATACCGTGGTGCCCGGGCTTTGGTAGCACATGTCCGGGTTGGTTTTGGAGGATGACCCCGCGCGGAGGCAAACCACAGGAGGTTTAACATGGCTACCAAGATTAATATCCGCACCCTGCTCGAGGCCGGCTGCCACTTCGGTCACCAGACCCGTCGCTGGAACCCCAAGATGAAGCCGTTCATCTTCGGTGAGCGCAACGGCATCTACATCCTCGACCTCAAGCAGACTATTCTTGACGCCGACCAGGCTTACACCTTCGTCAAGAACGTTGCCAAGGGTGGCAACGTGCTGTTCGTCGGCACCAAGAAGCAGGCTCAGGAGGCCGTCAAGAACGCCGCTGAGCGCGCCAACATGCCTTACATCAACCAGCGTTGGCTCGGCGGCATGCTGACCAACTTCGTCACCATCCGCTCCCGCATCAACCGCATGGAGGAGCTCGAGGCCATGGTCGAGGACGGCCGCATGGCTGTTCTTCCCAAGAAGGAACAGGCTGTTCTGGGTAAGGAGCTCGCTAAGCTCCAGACCAACCTCGGTGGCGCCCGCGACATGAAGGGTCTGCCCCAGGCTCTCTTCGTCATCGACACTAAGCGCGAGGAGAACGCCATCAAGGAGGCCCAGCGCCTGAACATCCCCGTCGTCGCTCTGATCGATACCAACTCCGATCCCGACGAGGTCGAGTACGGCATCCCCTGCAACGATGACGCCATCTCCGCTGTCACCCTTATGTGCGAGCTCATGGCCGACGCTTGCCTCGCTGGCTCCGGCAAGGAGCAGGTCTCCGAGGCCGAGATGGCCGCCGAGCCCAAGGCCGAGTAAATCAGTCCTAATTAAGTCTTTTTCATCTCTTTGAAAGGAACCACAATGGCCCAGATTACCGCCGCTATGGTCAAGCAGCTCCGCGAGATGACCGACTCCCCGATGATGGAGTGCAAGAAGGCTCTCGTCGAGGCTGACGGTGACATGGACGCCGCTGTTGACGTTCTGCGTAAGAACGGCCTCGCTAAGGCTGCCAAGAAGGCTGGCCGCGAGACCAACGAGGGCGCTGTCGCCGCGTTCGTCTCCGAGGATGGCAAGACCGGCGCTCTGCTCGAGCTCTCCTGCGAGACCGACTTCGTCGGCTCCAACGCCAAGTTCACCGGCTTTGCTTCCAAGGTCGCCGAGGTTGTCGCCACCACCGAGCCGGCCGATGTCGACGCTCTGCTCGAGAAGCCGATGGGCGAGGAGACCGTTTCCTCCGAGCTCACCGAGATGATTCACATCATGGGCGAGAACATGAAGATCTCCCGCTTCGCCGCCCGCAAGGCCGAGAACGGCGCTCTCGCTTCTTACATCCACATGGGTGGTAAGATCGGCGTCCTCGTCGAGTTTGCTTTCGAGAAGGCTGAGACCGCTCAGGCTGAGTCCTTCAAGACCTTTGCCCACGACGTTGCCCTTCAGGTTGCCGCTGTCGCTCCGATCTGCGCTACCCGCGATCAGGTTCCGGCCGAGACCGTCGAGCATGAGAAGCAGATCTACATGGCTCAGGCTGCCGAGTCCGGCAAGCCCGAGGCCATCCAGGAGAAGATGGCTGTTGGCCGCCTGGAGAAGTTCTACAAGCAGTCCGTGCTCACCGAGCAGGAGTTCATCAAGGACAGCTCCCTCACCATCAAGAAGTACGCTGAGCAGGTCTCCAAGGAGCTCGGCGATACCATTACCGTCGTTGCCTTCGACCGTCTGGTCCGTGGCGAGTAAATAAGCTCTTGTAGCTGGTAATGAGCAGGCTGTGGGTTTTACTCACAGCCTGCTTTTTCATGGCTCCAAGCAGAGCCTTTGCTATCATATTGAGAGTCTAATTAAAGGAGGATCGCTTTGTCCGACATCCGATATAAACGCGTGCTTCTGAAGCTTTCCGGCGAAGCACTGATGGGCGATGGCCACTATGGCATCGACCCCAAGGTTACCGACCATCTTGCCAAGCAGGTCAAGGAGCTGCTCGCCGTTGGCCATGAGGTCGGCATCGTTGTCGGCGGCGGCAATATTTTCCGCGGCATGGCTGGGGCTGCCGGCGGTATGGAGCGTGCTCAGGCCGATTACATGGGCATGCTTGCAACCGTTATGAACGCGCTCGCCCTGCAGGATGCCTTCGAGCATAACGATGTTCCTTGCCGCGTTATGAGCGCCATCCAGATGAACGAGATTTGCGAGCCCTATATTCGTCGTCGCGCCATCAATCACCTCTCCAAGGGCAATGTCGTTATCTTCGCAGCCGGCTCGGGCAATCCGTACTTTACGACTGACACCGCCGCGGCCCTTCGCGCCTGCGAGATCGGTGCGGAGATTCTGATTAAGGCCACCAAGGTCGACGGTATCTACGACAAGGATCCCGTCAAGTGCGCCGATGCCGTCCGCTTTGACAAGATCACCTATCACGAGGTGCTCGTCCGCGGCCTGCAGGTTATGGATTCCACGGCTACGGCCCTGTGCCAGGATAACCGTATGCCCATTTTGGTCCTCAACATCGATGGCGAGGACAACGTCAAGCGCGCGCTTTCGGGTGAGCCCGTCGGCACGCTCGTCTATCAGGAGGATTAAGCATGGCAGAGAACATCACCGCCCACATGGACAAGTCGCTCGAGTCCCTCAAGCATAACTTCTCCAAGGTCCGTACCGGCCGAGCCAACGCTAACATTCTGTCCGACATCACCGTCGATTATTACGGTGTTCCCACGCCGGTCACGCAGGTTGCCGCCGTAAAGACCCCCGAGGCCCACATGCTGCTCATCGAGCCGTGGGATAAGGCGCTTATCAACGCCATCGTCAAGGCCATCGGCGCTTCCGATCTGGGTATTACCCCCAACTCCGATGGCACCGTTGTTCGTCTTCCGTTCCCGGCTCCCACCGAGGAGCGCCGTCGCGAGCTCGTCAAGGAGTGCCGCGAGTACGCCGAGCAGGCCAAGGTGTCTATCCGTAACATCCGTCGCGACTTTAACAACAAGCTCGAGCGCGATGAGGAGCTCACCGAGGACGACGTCCGCCGTGAGCAGGCCAAGGTGCAGAAGCATACCGACGAGTATGTCGCCAAGGTCGAGGAGCTTCTGAAGGAAAAAGAAGCCGAGGTCATGGAGATCTAAGGTGCAATACGACGAGAACAAACTGGTCGAGTACTTTGCCGACGCCCCTGCGGGCGTCGGTTTTTCCGACCTTGACCTCAATAACATTCCGCGCCATATCTCGTGCATCATGGACGGTAACGGTCGCTGGGCTACGGCGCGAGGTCTTGCCCGTACCGAGGGTCACAAGGCGGGTATCGTCTCCCTTCGTGAGATTATTACTGCCTGCGTGCGTCTGGGTGTCGACGTGCTTTCCGCCTATGCGTTTTCAACCGAAAACTGGAACCGCCCGCAGCATGAGGTTAACGTCTTGATGCATCTGTTTGCCAAGACGTTTATCGATGAGCTGCCGCTTCTGAAGCGCGAAAACGTCCGTGTTGTCTTTTTGGGTGATATTTCCGCGCTGCCCAAGAAGACCCGCGACGTTTTTGAATGCGGTCTTGCCGAGTGCGCCAATCACACCGGTATGACGCTGGCGCTCGCCGTCAACTACGGCGCGCGTGCCGAGATTACCCGTGCCGCCCGTCAGCTTGCGCTCGATGCCGCCTCCGGCAAGATCGACCCTGCTGCTATCGACGATGATATGGTTGCTTCGCACCTGTACACCGCCGGTCTTCCCGATCCCGAGCTGGTCATTCGCACCTCTGGTGAGCTTCGCCTTTCGAACTATCTGCTGTGGCAGGTGGCTTATTCCGAGTTCTATGTCACCGATACCTATTGGCCTGACTTTAATCGTTGGGGCCTTGTTGACGCCATTTTGGCCTATCAGGGCCGTGACCGTAGGTTTGGTGGACTGAGCAAGACCGAGGAGGCTTAATCGTGTCCGATCGTCCCAAGGCATCTGCTCCCAAGACGCCTGCGCGCAAAGCTGCCACTGCGGGAGCGCCTGCAGCGAAGAACGGCACCGGTTCGTGGCTTGCGGGCTTTATTACCCGTGCCGCCGCCGGTATCGTCTACGCCGTCGTCTTTATCCTGTGCCTGGTTTTGGGTATCGTGCCCACCGCCATTTTTGTCTCTGTCATGAGCGGGCTTTGCTGCTTTGAGTTTTTCCGTATGACGAGGCTCGATGGCAAGGTCGCCAACGAGCATCTGGGCATTATTGCCGCCGTGCTCTTTCCGTTATCGGCGCTTGGCGATTCGCTTTTGCTGAACGCCCTGCTTTTTGCACTGATGCTCGCGGTGGGCATTTGGTATGTTTGGTCGCCGCGTACCCGCATCTCTGATGTGGCCGTGACGCTCATGGGTCCCATCTACACAGGCTTTATGCTGTCGGCTATTGTGCTGCTGCGCGATGCCGTGCCCGGTTTTGCCGGCGCCCTGCTTTCAGTGGGTGTTTGCGCGTCCCTTTGGGTCTCCGATTCGTTTGCCTACATCGTGGGCAGTCGTATCGGCAAACACAAGATGGTTCCCAAGATCTCTCCCAAAAAGAGCTGGGAGGGCTTTGTTGGTGGCATCTTGGGCTCGGTTCTCATCTGGCTCATTTTGTGGGTGACGCATTTCTATAAGCTGAGCTTGCCCTATGCGCTGCTTTGCGGCGTGGTTGTGTCCATCCTGGGCGTTATCGGCGACCTTATCGAGTCGCGCATCAAGCGCGGTGTGGGCGTCAAGGATTCCGGCAACCTTATCCCGGGCCACGGCGGCATGCTCGATCGTAGCGATTCGCTTATCTTCGGCTGCATCACCGCGCAGCTGATGCTGATGATCGGAGGCGTGCTGTAATGTCCTTCCAGACGACCTATGGCTCCGATGGACGTCTCCGTGTTGCCATCCTGGGCTGTACGGGCTCTATCGGTACCCAGGCGCTCGATGTTTGCCGTCAGCATGCCGATCGTCTGCAGGTGACGGCTCTTTCCGTTAATTCCAGTACCACTGAGCTCGTTGCGTTTGCCCGTGAGTTTTCGGTTCCGGCTGTTGCCATCGCAGATACCGCTCACGGGTCTGATGCCGTGCTGCAGGAGCTGCCTCAGGGCACGAACGTCGGCGTTGGTGCGCAGGCGGTCTGTGATCTCGCGTGCCGTGATGATGTCGATTGCGTGCTCGTTGCCATTGTTGGCGCGGCTGGTCTCGAGGCAAGCCATGCTGCCTTGATCTCGAATAAGCGCCTTGCCCTTGCCAATAAGGAGTCGCTCGTTGTTGGCGGTGACCTGCTGATGCCGTTGGCACAGCCCGGTCAGCTTATCCCGGTCGATTCCGAGCATTCTGCAATTTACCAGTGCTATCTGGGTGAGAATCCGCGCGAGGCCCACTGTATTTGGCTTACCTGCTCGGGCGGTCCGTTCTTTGGCCGTTCGCGCGAGGAGCTCGACCGTGTGACCCGTAATGACGCCTTGGCGCATCCCACTTGGGCTATGGGTGCCAAGACCACGATCGACTCGGCTACCCTCATGAACAAGGGCCTGGAGCGTATCGAGGCGATGCGCCTGTTCGGTTGCGGCCTCGACTTTATCAACGTGGTCGTGCAGCGCCAGTCAAAGATCCATTCGATGGTCGAGTTTGCCGACGGCTCCGTGATGGCGCATCTCGGGGCATCTGACATGCGCATTCCCATCCAGTTTGCCTTCTCGTATCCCGAGCGCTGGGATACTCCGGCTCCGCGCATCGATTTCCGCGAGTTGGGTCAGCTTACCTTTGCTGCGGCCGACATGGATACGTTCCGCTGCCTGGCGCTGGCCGAGCGTGCGGGCAAGACGGGCGGCACCATGCCGTGCGTGCTCAATGCCGCCAACGAGGTCGCCGTCGATGCCTTCCTGCATGATGGCTGCAGTTTTACCGATATCGATCGCATTGTGGAATCCTGTATGGATGCGCATGATGCGCAGACGGTCGATTCGTTTGAACAGCTTCGCGGTATCGATGCGTGGGCGCGTGAAAAGGCCGCGCAAGTGCTCGCCGCAACCCGTTTTTAACCCATAAGGATTGCTTTTTCGTTTTATGGAAACTGTTCTGAGCGTTCTCTCATCGGTCTTTTGGGGCCTGCTGATGCTTTCCGTCCTCGTGTTTTTGCACGAGGGCGGCCACTTTTTGGCGGCGCGTGCCTGCGGCGTCCGGGTGACTGAGTTCTTTTTGGGCCTGCCGTGTCGCTTTGATATTCACCATACGTCTCGTCGGATCGGCACCAAGTTTGGCGTGACCCCGCTGTTGCTGGGTGGGTATGCTGCCATCTGTGGCATGGATCCGACCGATGTCTCGTATGCCGATCGCGTGCTTGCCGCCATCTATCGCCACGGCCGTGTGACGGTGGCCGATCTTGCCGTCGAGCTTGAGCTGTCCGAGGAGGATGTGCTCGAGGCCTGTGCTTTGCTGCTGGGTTGGGGCTCCATAGCTCCTTGGTATGAAGAAGGAGAAAAGCCTTCGCCTGGTTACTATCCCACCAAGTACCAGACCCTGCCGCGTGATGCGGCGGGTTATACCACCTTTGACGGCCGTCGGTTCGATCGCGAGCACGCGACTGCCGAGGGCGATGTATGGGAACTGCCGTGCGGCGAGGCCGAATTCCTTGCACGCGAGCGCTCGCACACCTATTTGGGTCAGGGCTTTGTCAAGCGTGCCTTTATGCTGCTTGCGGGCATTATCGTCAATATCCTGACGGGCTTTTTGCTCCTTATGAGCATCTATTCCATCGCGGGTGTCACGGTGCCGGTGGACACCAATGTGATCGGCCAGGTTGATGAAGGCTCGATTGCCTCCGCGGCGGGAATCGAGGATGGCGACGCGATTCTTTCGGTCGACGGAGTATCGTGCTCTACCTGGATGGACGTTTACGATGCCATTGGCAAGGCTGCCGGTAAGGACGATATCGCCATTGAGTACGAGCGTGACGGCAAGAAGCATTCGACCACGGTTGCGCTCAAAGAGGACGAACGCCTAGGTGTGTATGTCTCTACGCAGGTGGTCCGTTTAGACCCCATCACGTCGGCTCGCCTGTCGTTCTCCTATGTCGTGCAGACAGCGCAGGGCGTGATGCGCCTGCTCCAGCCTCAGCATACGATGGAGATTCTCGATCAGTCCTCTTCGATCGTGGGTATTAGCGTTATGTCCTCACAAGCTGCTGCTGCCGGCCCTGCCACGTTCCTTTCGTTTGCCGCCCTCATTTCGTTCTCGCTTGGCTTTATGAACCTGCTGCCCATCCCGCCACTCGATGGCGGCAAGTTGGTCATCGAGATCATTCAAAAGATTGCGGGCCGCGAGCTTCCGCTCAAGGTCCAGACGATTGTGAGCTATGTGGGCATCGCGCTCTTTGCGCTGCTGTTTGTCTATATGCTTCGTTCCGACATCCTTCGATTTATTCTGTAGGGGAGTGTTTGGGTTGTCTTTATCCCATCCTTTGCCTCGCGAGTTGACGCGCCCCGTGCATGTGGGCGGCGTGCAGATCGGTGGAGGCGCGCCGGTGGTGGTCCAATCTATGACCTGCACCGATACCGCTGATACCCAGGCAACGCTTGCGCAAGTGTGCGCGTTGGCGCAGGCTGGCTGCGATATCGTGCGCGTGAGCGTGCCCACCGAGGCCGCACTTGAGGGTTTCCGCACCATCTGTGCCGAGTCTCCGGTGCCGATCGTTGCCGATATCCACTTTAACCATAAGCTCGCCATTGGTGCCGTTGAGGCCGGTGCTGCCAAGCTGCGCATCAATCCCGGAAATATCGGCGATTGGGCCAAGGTTGACGCGGTGATCGATGCTGCGGGTGCCGCGGGCTGTGCGATTCGTATCGGCGTCAATGCTGGTTCGCTTGAGCAGGATATCGCTGAGCGCGACGACCTCACGCAGCCCGAAAAGCTCGTGATGTCGAGCGAACGTTTCGTCAAGCATTTTGAAGACCGCGGCTTTACGAACATTGTGCTTTCGGCCAAGGCCCATAGCGTGCAAACGACGCTCGACACCTATCGTGCCCTGTCGCGTGAGATTCCCCACGTTCCGCTCCACCTGGGCGTAACCGAGGCGGGTACCAAGCTGCAGGGCACCATCAAGAGCTCGGTGGGCCTTGGAATCCTGCTGTCCGAGGGAATCGGTGACACCATGCGCGTTTCGCTCACGGCCGATCCGGTTGAGGAGCCGCCGGTCGCCTGGGGAATTTTGCAGTCGCTGGGCCTGCGTCGCCGCGGCCCCGAGATTGTCTCGTGCCCCACGTGCGCCCGCTGTCAGGTTAACCTGATCGCAATCGCCGAGGAAGTAACCGAGCGGCTTAAGAACTATGCCGCGCCGCTTTCGATTGCCGTCATGGGATGTGCCGTCAATGGCCCCGGTGAGGCTTCTGATGCCGACCTGGGCGTTGCTTGCGGACGTGGTCAGGGCCTGCTCTTTTCGCACGGCCGGATCATTGGTAAAGTAGCGGAGGACCAAATTGTCGACGCGCTTATGGCCGAGGTCGACAAGCTTATTGAGGAGAAATAAATGACCCGAGCAATGTATATGTCTAAGCTGTATGCTCCGACGCTCAAAGAGGATCCGGCCGACGCTGAGCTTGCGAGCCATCGCCTGCTGCTCCGTGCCGGTATGATCCGCAAGGAGGCCGCCGGTCTCTATTCCTATCTGCCGCTCGCGTGGCGCTCGATTCGCAAGATTGAGAACATCGTGCGCGACGAGATGGACGCCGCCGGGGCCCAGGAGCTCATGATGCCCATCATGGTCGATGCCGAGCTGTGGCGTGAGTCCGGCCGTATCGATGCCTATGGCAAGGAGCTCGTGCGCTTTGATGACCGCCACGGCCGCGAGTTCGTGCTCGGCCCCACGCACGAGGAGACCGTGACTGCCCTGGTGCGCAACGAGCTGCGTTCATACAAGCAACTGCCGGTGAATCTCTATCACATCCAGGACAAGTTCCGCGACGAGTTCCGTCCCCGCTTTGGCCTGATGCGCGGTCGCGAGTTCATCATGAAAGACGCCTACAGCTTTTCTGCCACGCAGGAGAGCCTGCAGGAGGAGTATGACAAGATGAAGCAGGCCTACGCCAATATCTGCGAGCGCTGCTACATTAAGGCCCTGCCCGTCGTCGCCGATTCCGGCGAGATCGGTGGCGACACCTCCGTCGAGTTCATGGCGCTGGCAGATGCCGGCGAGGCTTCGCTGGTCTACTGCGACGATTGTGGCTTTGCTGCCGATGACGAGGCGGCAAGCACCAAGGTCGTTGTGACCGAGGGCCCCGGCGACGGCACGCTCACCAAGGTCGAGACTCCGGGTATGGGCACCATCGAGGCCGTCGCCAAGTTCTTCGGCTTCCCCGAGAACGGTACGCGCAAGTCGCTGGCTCTCATTGACGCCGAGGGCAAGCCGGTTGTGGCCATCGTTCCGGGCGATCATGAGCTCAACGACTGCAAGGCCGAGCATGTCTTTGGCAAGGGCTATCGCATGATGACCGACGAGGAGCTCCAGACCTACGGTCTGCATAAGGGCTTTATCGGACCGGTTAACCTGCCCGAGGGCATTCGTCTGGTCTGCGACGAGAGCCTGCGCGAGTCCAAGCAGTGGGCCTGCGGTGCCAACGAAGTCGACTATCACTTTACCGGTGCCTGCCCCGAGCGCGACTTTACCGTCGACGAGTGGGCCGACCTGGTTACCGTCGTTGCCGGCGACCCTTGCCCGCACTGCGGCAAGCCGCTCTCCGCTGCTCGCGGTATCGAGGTTTCCCAGGTCTTCCAGCTGGGCACCAAGTACTCCGAGGCCATGGGTGCCACCTTTATGGACGAGGACGGCAAGGAGAAGCCGCTTATCATGGGTTGCTACGGCGTGGGCGTGTCCCGCTCGCTCGCTGCCGTCGTGGAGCAGCACAACGACGAGCACGGTATCGTTTGGCCGGTCTCCGTTGCCCCGTACGAGGTTGCGGTGATTCCGCTCGACCCCAAGAAGGAGGAGTGCGCTTCTGTTTGCGATCAAATCGTCGAGGGTCTGTGCGCCGAGGGTATCGAGGTTGTCGTTGACGACCGTGACGAGCGTCCCGGCTTTAAGTTTGCCGACAACGACCTTATGGGCTTCCCTTATCAGGTGGTGCTCGGCAAGCGCGGCCTTAAGAACGGCACCGTCGAGCTCAAGGATCGTGCCACGGGCGAGCGCGAGGATGTGGCGATCGATGAGGTTGTCGCCAAGGTGGCTGAGCTTGTGAAAGCAGCACGCCGTTAATCGAGTCCGCTGCGTTTAGTGCACTTGTTTTAGTGCACTTGTTAAACGGCCCTGCGTCTCTCGAGGTAGAGATGCAGGGCCGCTTTTGCGTCTAAGGGACATTTGTTGCTAAAAGGAAAACCCCGCAGCCCATGCGAGCTGTGGGGTTTTCCTTTGTGCCTCCGATGCGAAATAAATCGCTCAGATATTACTGATAATCGACGACGTCGATCCAGTTCTTCAGGAACTCATCGTTCACGTTGCGCTTACGAGCGAGCTCGGAAGCGGCGACGATGCTCGTCCACTGACGCACGACCTGCATGGGCATGTCGGCGCGATCGCAGTAGAGCTCCAGGTAGGCCTCGGCCTGATCCTTGCTGTTGAGGGCAAAGAGCAGGTAGGTGGTGGCAACGTCGGCAGCAGGGGAGCCCTGGGTGGCGTGTGCCCAGTCGCAGACGTACAGCTGGCCGTCGTCGCCAACGATGACGTTGGAGGGGTTGAAGTCACCGTGGCAGACCTTGAACTCCTTGGTCATGCCGTCCAGACGCTCCTGAAGGTTGTAGCGCGTGGTGGCATTGAGCTGATCGAGGCTGTCGATCATGCGGGCGAACTTGTCGCGCTGACGGTTGAGCAGCGGGGAGGTGTAGCCGTGGATCTCGATCTGGAGGTCGACGAACATCTCGAGGTACTCACCAAAGCGCTGGGGCTCGGCAGTCATCTTCTCGGCAAGGGTGGTGCCCGGAACCTTCTCGGTCACGAGCGCCCAGCCGTTGGCGTTCTCGAGCTGAGAAACCTCGAGAGCCTTGGGGCTGCGGATGCCGCACTCATTGATGCGGGCAAGATTCAAAGCCTCGTTGAACACGTCGGAGACGGGCTTGGTCTCGTTAAAGACCTTGACGATCTTGTCGCCCAGGTCGTAAACGACTTTGTTGCCGCGACGGACGAGCTCGGTCTTGGATTCGGGGAGCAGCATGATTGCATCCTTTCAACGATGCGATAGAAGCAGCGGCGGGGGCGTGCGTGCGCCCGTTCACCCCCGCCGAAATAACCGTGCTAAAAACTAGCAGACGGCGTAGTCCTGGGGCTCGCGGCCATAGTAGGCGTCCAGGTAGAGCTCCTTGATCTCGCTCATGAGCGGGTAGCGCGGGTTAGCGCCGGTGCACTGGTCGTTGAATGCCTGCTCGGTCATCTCGTCGAGGGTGTCGAGGAAGTACTGCTCGTCAACACCGTAGTCGGCGATGGTCTTCTTGACACCGATGAAGTCCTTGAGCTCCTCGAGCTTCGTGATGAAGTTCTCGAAGACCTCCTTGTCGTCCTTGCCCTCGATACCGCAGTACTTGGCCATCTCGGCGTAGTTGTGCAGCGCGTTGGGGTAAGGATACTGGGAGAACGTGCCCATCTTGACGGGGGCCTCGGCGGCGTTGTAGCGCATGACGCGAGTCAGGATGATGGCGTTGGCGATGCCGTGGGGCAGGTGATGGAAGGCACCGAGCTTGTGGGCCATGGAGTGGTTGAGGCCCAGGAAGGCGTTGGCGAAGGCCATACCGGCCATGCAGGAGGCGTTGTGCATCTCCTCGCGGGCATGCGGGTCCTTGGCGCCGTTTTCGAAGCTGGAGGGCAGGTTCTCGAAGACGAGCTTGGCAGCGCGCTCGGAGAGGCCCTTGGTGTAGTCGGAGGCCATGATGGAGACATAGGACTCGATGGCGTGGGTCATGACGTCGATGCCGGAGGCGGCGGTCAGGCCGCGCGGGGCGGTCATGCAGTTGTCGGCGTCAACGATAGCCATGTTGGGGAGCAGCGCGTAGTCGGCGAGCGGCCACTTGATGCCGGTCTCCTTGTCGGTGATGATGGCGAACGGCGTGCACTCGGAACCGGTGCCCGAAGAGGTCGGGACGGCGACGAAGTAGGCCTTCTTGCCCATCTCGGGGAAGGTGAAGATACGCTTGCGGATGTCCATGAAGTCCATGGCCATGTCCTCAAACTTGCACTCGGGGTGCTCGTACATCATCCACATGATCTTGCCGGCGTCCATAGCGGAGCCACCGCCGACGGCGATGATGACGTCCGGCTCAAAGAGAGCCATCTGCTTGGCGCCGCGACGTGCGCACTGCAGCGACGGATCGGGCTCGACGTCGTAGAAGCAGTCGTGGGCGATGCCCATCTCGTCGAGCTTGGCCTCGATGGCGCGGGTGTTGCCATTCTTGAAGAGGAACTGGTCGGTGACGATAAAGGCGCGCTTCTTGCCCATGACGCTGCCCAGCTCGTCGAGAGCGACGGGCGTGGAACCCTTCTTGAAGTAGACCTTCTCGGGAGCGCGGAACCACAGCATGTTCTCACGGCGCTCGGCCACAGTCTTAACGTTGATCAAGTGCTTCACCCCAACGTTCTCGGAGACGGAGTTGCCGCCCCAGGAGCCGCAGCCCAGGGTCAGAGACGGCTTCATGCCAAAGTTGTACAGGTCACCGATGCCGCCGTGCGAGGACGGGGTGTTGATGACGATGCGGCAGGCCTTCATGACATGCTCGAACAGGCTGATCTTCTCGGCCTGGGCGGGATGCACGTACAGAGAGGCGGTGTGGCCCGGGCCACCGGCGAGTACCAGGTGCTCGGCCTTGTCGACGGCCTCCTGGAAGTCCTTGGCGTGATACATGGCCAGGACAGGGGAGAGCTTCTCGTGGGAGAACTCCTCCTTGGCGGGGTCGGTGGAGGTGACCTCGGCGATCAGGATCTTGGTCTTGGCGGGAACCTCGATACCGGCGAGCTCGGCGATCTTGGCGGCAGCCATGCCGGGGATGCGGTGATCGAGAGCGCCGTTCTTGAACATGGCGCCGCGCAGGGCCTCCATCTCGGCACCCTGCTTGACGAAGTAGCAGCCGCGCTTCTGGAACTCGGCCTTAACCTGGTCATAGATGGTGTCGATGACGGTCACGGACTGCTCGGAGGCGCAGATCATGCCGTTGTCGAAGGTCTTGGAGTGGATGATGGAGTTGACGGCGAGCAGCACGTCGGCGGTGTCGTCGATGACGACCGGGGTGTTACCGGCGCCAACGCCCAGGGCGGGCTTGCCCGAGGAGTAGGCGGCCTTGACCATGCCCGGGCCACCGGTGGCGAGGATGATGTCGACATCGCGCATGACCATGTTGGTCAGCTCGATGGAGGGGACATCGACCCAGCCGATGATGCCCTCGGGGGCGCCGGCCTTGACGGCGGCGTCAAGCACGAGCTTGGCGGCGGCGATGGTGCACTTGGCGGCAGCCGGGTGCGGGGAGATGATGATGGCGTTGCGGGTCTTCAGGCTGATCAGCGTCTTGAAGATCGCGGTGGAGGTGGGGTTGGTCGTCGGGATGACGGCGCCCACGATGCCGATGGGCTCAGCGATCTTGGTGATGCCGTAGGCCTCGTCGCGTTCAATGACACCACAGGTCTTGGTGTTCTTGTAAGCGTTGTAGATGTACTCTGCGGCGTAGTGGTTCTTGATGACCTTGTCCTCAAGAACGCCGCGACCGGTCTCCTCGATGGCCATCTTCGCCAGCGGGATACGAGCCTTGTTGGCGGCCATGGCGGCCTCGTAGAAGATCTTGTCGACCTGCTCCTGCGTGTACGTAGCAAAAAGCGCCTGGGCCTCTCGCATCTGAGCGAGCTTAGCCTCAAGCGCCTCTACGTTGTCCACAATTGCGGGAGTAGTGTTTTCCGGTGACTTTTTCACCATTTGTGTCTCCTTGCGATCGGAGATTTACCCTACGTGTTGCATGATAGCAAGAAATTATTCGGCGAACGGTAAGATTCCCGTAAAAGGCACACTAAAACGCTTCAATCTACTGAAGCGTTTTAATTAAAAATATCAGCCTGGCATCGGCCTGCTCATTGGGGACAGACTTATATGAGTGCTTTCACTCATTTGGGACAGACATCGTTTTGCCATTTCGCTGTTCTGGACCTGTTATTGCCGCTTATTGGATATAAATAGATCACAGGCTCAGCATTTCGCGTTGCTTCTCTCCTTTTAGGTGTTGCCTGTACAGTTTTGAAAGGAGAGATTATGCCCCGATGTGCCCGCGCCGTTTCGATCACCGGCTATTACCATGTTTATGACCGCGGCAATTCCAAGCAGATTATTTTTGAAGATGACTCCGACCGCTATCGTTTCTTGTCGGATATCTCGGACAGGTTTGCACGCCATAAAGTGGCGGTGTTAGCTTGGTGCCTTATGGACAACCACTTCCATTTGATGGTTGATGACCCTTATGACAACCTTTCAAAGGCGATGCAGTGCGCATTGACGGCGTATGCTAAGTATTTCAATGGGAAAACGGGAAGAACGGGTCATCTATTTGACAATCGCTATTCGCGGGTCGCGGTTGAGTCGGACACTCAGGCGGTGCAGTTGCTCGATTATATCCATCTCAATCCTGTGAAAGGTTCGATCGACTCACTCGAGGCGTACCGATGGTCAAGCTTCAAGGCATATCAGCTGGGCTACGATCCCTTTGACATTTGTGATGCGGCCCCTATGCTCGATATTGTCGGAGGCTCCCGTTGCTATTGCGAGCATCTCAAGGAAGTTGCCGGCCGCATCTGGTCGGTGGAGGTTCTTCCACGCCGTCGGATCCCCGATGAGGAGGCCCTTTCCGTTGCGCGCGAAGTCCTGCCGAGCATAGATCCTACGCTGCTTAAGGCCCTGCCACGCCCCGAACGCGATGCCTGCCTGCTGAGGCTCAGGCAGGCACATCTCACGGTCAAGCAAATTGCCCGTATCACCGGTATCGGCGCTACAAGTGTGACCAAGGCCACTGCGGGCTGGAAGGAAGCTGCGTGAGGCGGGGGCCGGAGCTAGTCGGGGCGCCGCAGACACGCATCATGTCTGTCCCCAATGAGTAAAAACACCCATGTAAGTCTGTCCCAATGAGTGCAAAAAGGCGCCCTCCACAAGAGAGGACGCCTTTGGTAAGTTCTATATGAACGCGAGGTCTTTGACCCGGAGAGTCCGAGGTACTTGTTGGTAAGACCTTATTTAGGAGCGCGCAACCTTGCCAGACTTAAGGCAGGTGGAGCAAACGTTCATCTTGCGACGGTGACCATCGACGACGACGTAGACACGCTGGATGTTGGGGCGGAACTTACGGTTGGTGACGCGGTGAGAGTGGCTGATGGAGCGACCGGCAACGGGGTGCTTACCGCAAACTTCGCAAACTTTGGACATAACTGACCCTCCTTGGGCGACAAACGAACATGTCGCGTTAACAAACAAGCCTGAACTATAGCACAGAAGCAGCTCCCTGTGCGTAATCTACACAGAGATATTTCTCTTATGGCGATAGTGCCCACGCTACGGCCCTGGACGTAGATCCGATTTGCGTGTAGCAGAGGGGATTATGCCAGCTCGCATCGACGTTTTCAAGCTTGTCCCGCAAATATATATAGGTTTATGGAGCGTTGAGTCCGTTTGCGGATTGCTCCGTATTAATGCTCGCAATTAAGCTCGGGGTTGGCTACACTATCCCTTGACCATTAAAGGGGTACGAGATACCCACATGGATTTATATTGCTGCCATAGAGCAGTCCTTCCTGTGGGTGTCTGGTCCGCTTTGAGCGGTCGGGCATCTATTTTTTTGACTGTATCAGCAGTCAAGACATGTGAGGAAGGAGATCGATGGGCACGACTTCCCCCAAGGCGGTCATCATGGACGAGACCGCCGTCAACCGAGCGATGACCCGCATCGCGCACGAGATTCTCGAGCGCAACGAGGGCTGTGAAGACCTCGCTCTGGTCGGCATCGTCACGCGCGGCGACCTTCTGGCAAAGAAGCTCGCCGAGGCGATCAAGGAGATCGAGGGTGTTGACGTTCCGCTCGGCAGCCTGGACATCAGCTTCTATCGCGATGACTATGCGACTAACTTCGCTCCCGCGATCCACGCTACCAACATTCCCTTCAGCGTCGACGGCAAACGCGTCGTTTTGGTGGACGACATCCTGTACACGGGCCGCACCATCCGCGCCGCTCTGGACGCCGTTATGGACCTGGGCCGTCCGAGCCGCATCGAGCTGGCAGTTCTCGTTGACCGCGGTCACCGCGAGCTCCCTATCTCGCCGGACTTTGTCGGCAAGAACGTTCCCTCGTCGCACGAGGAGAACGTGCACCTATATATGAAGGAAGTCGACGGCCGTACCGCTGTCGAGATCAACGACGTCGCGCCGGGTTCCCACGTGGGCTCCGCGCCGCTGGGAGGTGAGTAGTACCGTGGCGTTCAATCATAAGCACCTGATCGACATTACCGAGTACTCCGAAGAGGACATCAAGCTCATCCTCGAGACCGCCAAGGCGTTCTCCGAGGTCAACGAGCGTGCCATCAAGAAGGTCCCCACGCTCAAGGGCAAGACCATCGTCAATATGTTCAACGAGCCCTCGACGCGTACCCGTAGCTCCTTCGAGCTCGCCGAGAAGCGTCTTTCGGCCGACAGCCTCAACTTTGGCGGCTCCTCGACCTCCACGGTCAAGGGCGAGAGCCTCGTCGATACCGTCGAGACGCTCAACGCCTACAAGATCGACTGCATCGTCGTGCGCGACAAACATGCCGGTGCTCCCTACATCGTCACGCAGAATTCGCCCGCGAGTGTTATCTGCGCCGGTGACGGTAAGCACAATCACCCCACGCAGGCTCTGCTCGACCTGTACACCATCTGGGAGCACAAGGGTGACTTCCACGGTCTGAAAGTCGCCGTCGTCGGCGACATCGCCCACTCCCGCGTTTGCGGCTCGCTGATCCCCGCGTTGAAGATCATGGGCTGCGAGACCTACGCCGTCGCCCCCGGCACGCTGCTGCCGCCGGCGCCCGAGGTTCTGGGCTGCGACCACGTGACGAGCGACCTCGATTCCGTCCTGCCCGAGCTGGACGTCGTCTACATGCTGCGCGTACAGCAGGAGCGCCTCGAGGGTGCCCCGTTCCCGACCATTCGCGAGTACCACAAGCTCTTCGGCCTGACCAAGGACCGTGAGAAGCTCATGAAGCCCGACGCGATCATTTGCCACCCGGGCCCCATCAACCGCGGCGTCGAGTTCGACTCCTATATGGCCGACCACCCGCAACGCTCCGTCATCCTGGAGCAGGTCTACGCCGGTATCTGCGTGCGTATGGCTATCCTGTATCTGCTGCTTGGAGGTGCCGATAATGGCCTTGCTTCTTAAGAATGCCCACGTCGTCGATCCGTCCGTCGAGCTTGACGGGGTCGTTGACGTCCTGATCGACGGCGACAAGATCGCCGAGGTCGGCGAGAACCTCGCCGCCGAGGGAGCCGAGGTCCGCGACCTTTCCGGTAAGTACCTTGTCCCTGGCCTGGTGGACATGCACGTCCACCTGCGCGAGCCCGGCTACGAGGTCAAAGAGGACATCGAGAGCGGCACCCGCGCAGCTGCCAAGGGCGGCTTCACTGGCGTGTGCGCCATGCCCAACACCGACCCCGTTACCGATAACGGTACCGTTGTTGAGTTCGTCAAGTCCCGCGCTGCCGAGGTCGGCCACTGCCGCGTCTATCCTTCCGGCGCCATGACCCGCGGTCTTAAGGGTGAGGCTATGTCCGAGATGGGCGATATGGTCGCCCACGGCGCCGTCGCCTTCACCGACGACGGTCGCGGCGTGCAGGGTGCAGGCATGCTCCGTCGCTGCATGGACTACGGCAAGATGTTCGGCAAGGTCTTCATGAGCCATTGCCAGGACGAGGACCTGGTCGGCCACGGCCAGATCAACGAGGGCAAGGTTTCGACTCGTCTGGCCCTCGAGGGCTGGCCGGCTGCCGGCGAGGAGCTCCAGATCGCCCGCGACATCGAGATCGCAAAACTGACCGGTGCCAAGCTGCACATCCAGCACATCTCCACCGCCCATGGCCTGGAGCTCGTGCGTGCCGGCAAGGCCGCTGGCGTTCAGGTTACCTGCGAGGCCACCCCGCATCACATGTTCCTGACCGAGAACGACCTGGACGAGACCTACAACACCTCGCTCAAGGTTAACCCGCCGCTGCGTACCGATGAGGATGCCGAGGCCATCCGCCAGGGTGTCATCGACGGCACCGTCGACGTCATCGTCACCGATCACGCTCCCCACACGCCGTGGGAGAAAGCCCGTGAGTTCGAGCTCGCGCCCTTTGGCATGATCGGCCTCGAGACCTCGCTGTCGCTCGTGCTCACCGAGCTGGTCAACACGGGCAAGATGGGTATGGGCCGCATGGTTGAGCTCATGGCTATTAAGCCGCGTGAGATCCTGGGCCTCGACCAGGTTCAGGTCAGGGCGGGCTCTGTTGCCGACCTGACCGTCTTCGACGCGTCTGTCACCTGGACGGTCGGCGAGGACGGTTACGAGTCGCGCGCCGAGAACTCCGGTTTTGCCGGTCGCACGCTCACCGGTCGTGCCACCGATGTGTTTGTCGGCGGTAAACAGACGCTTGCCGACGGCTGCATCTGCTAGCATAGCCTTATCGCTTTTGTGCGCGGTGCCCTTGCGGTGCCGCGCTTTCTGTTCGTTTGGTCCATGCAACTGCATGGGGGATTGGAGCGTCTATGCCCACACCTTCCACTGCACGCATGCACGACTTCGAGGTCGTCTCGAACCAGGAGATCGCCGACGGCATCTTCTCGCTCGTTATTTCGGCCCCCAAGCTTGCAAGTGCGCTCAAGCCCGGTCAGTTTGTGAACATCGCCGTGCCCGGCGATGCCTCTTCGCTGCTTCGCGTGCCCTTGAGCTTCTATCGCTCTGACGCCGAGGCCGGTACCGTCGAGCTGTGGTACGCCGTCGTGGGCGACGACACCCGTCGTCTGTCGCAGATGGGCCCCGGCTCCAAGTCCAACCTGTTGGGCCCTGGCGGCCGCGGCTGGCTGGTACCCGAGGGCACCAGGAAGGCGCTGCTCGTGGCGGGCGGCATCGGTGTTCCGCCTGTGCTGTGCCTCGCTGGCATGCTTGCCGAGCAGGGCGTGGCCGTTGACGTGTGCCTGGGTTTTGGCACCGCGTCCAAGGTCGTGGGCGTCGATGAGTTCCGCGCGCTGGGGGCCACGGTCAACGTGTGCACCGACGACGGCTCGTTGGGTACGCATGGCTTATGCACCGATCCTGCCGCTGAGCTGCTCGGCAAGGGCGGTTACGACTACGTCGCCAGCTGTGGTCCCGCCCCTATGATGAAGAAAGTCGCCGCCGCTGCCGTCGAGGCCGGCGCGTACTGCGAGGTGTCGCTCGAGCGCATGATGAGCTGCGGCTTTGGCGCCTGCAACACCTGCAATGTCGAGACGGTCGACGGTATGAAGGGCGCCTGCATGTGCGGCCCCGTGTTCGATGCTTCCAAGGTGGTGGTCTTCTAGTGGGTACCGTGAACATGTCCGTCGATTTCGGCGGCGTCAAGATGCAGAACCCCATCAACACCGCAGCCGGTACCTTTGGCTACGGTTGGCAGTTCCAGAACTTCTTTGATGTCTCCCAGCTGGGTGCCATCACCACCAAGGGTTGCGCTGCCGAGCCCTGGCCCGGCAATCCCGCACCCCGCATGGCCGAGATCCCCGGCGGCATGATCAATTCCGTGGGCCTGCAGAACCCCGGTGTGGCCGCTTTCGCCCGCGAGTCCGGTCCGTGGCTCGAGCAGCTCTCCAAGGACGGTTGCCAGGTCATCTGCCAGGTTGCCGGTCACTCCGTTGATGAGTTCGTGCGCGCGCTCGAGATGTATGTCGAGCTGTGCCCCTGGGCTGCCGGCTATGAGATCAACGTGAGCTGCCCCAACATTGCCGCCGGCGGTGCCGCCATGGGCTCCACGCCCGAGGGCGCCTCTTCCGTTATGGCTGCCTGCCGCAAGGTGACCGATAAGCCGCTGTTCGTTAAGATGGCTCCGGTCAACGTCGCCGAGATCGCCCGCGCCCTCGAGGCTGCCGGCGCCGACGGCCTTTCGGTCATCAACTCCATCCAGGGCATGGCCATTGACGTGCACACCCGCAAGTCCCGTGTGGCCAAGCCCAAGGGCGGCCTTTCGGGCCCGCTGTGCCACCACATCGCCGTGCGCATGGTCTGGGAGGTCGCCCAGGCCGTCGATATCCCCATCAACGGTGTCGGCGGTGTCATGACCGGCGAGGATGCGGCCGAGTTTATCCTGGCCGGCGCCACCTGCGTGTCGGTCGGCATGGCCAACTTCGTCGACCCGTGTGCTTCGCTTAAGATCGCGCACGAGCTCGAGGCCTGGGCGGAGTCCCAGGGCGTAAAGGACATCAACGAGCTGGTAGGTGCGTTCGAATGCTAGAGACCGATGCCCGTGACCGTGTTATCGTCGCCCTCGACTGCGACCGTGAGCGCGCACTCGAGCTCGCCCGTGAGCTTTCGGGCCATGCCGCCTGGCTCAAGGTGGGCATGACGCTCTATTACGCCGAGGGTCCCGAGATCGTCAAGACGTTCAAGGATTTGGGCTTTAAGGTCTTCCTCGACCTCAAGTTCCATGACATTCCGCATCAGGTGCGCGGTGCCGCTCGCTCGGCCTCGCTTGCCGGTGCCGACCTGCTCTCGGTCCACGGCTTGGGTTCGGGCGCCATGCTCGCTGCCTGCCGCGAGGGTGCCGAGGAGGCGCGCGAGGACCGCGCCAAGCTCGTCGCCATTACCGTACTTACGAGCATGAATCAGGACGCGCTGGCGGAGATCGGCGTCGAGTCGCCCGTGGCCGAGGAGGCCGCTCGCCTGGCAAAGCTCGCTCAGGCCAACGGCATCGACGGTATCGTGTGCTCGCCGATGGAGGCTCACGACATGCGTGAGCTGCTCGGCCCCGACGCGCTGATCGTGACTCCGGGTGTGCGTCCGGTGGGTGCCGCCCTGGGCGATCAATCCCGTGTGGCGACACCTTCCCAGGCTATCGAGCGCGGTGCGAGCCACATCGTGGTGGGCCGTCCTATTACCGGCTCCGACGATCCGGTTGCGGCCTTTGACGCCATCGTCGCCGAGCTGGTCGAGAACGTCGCGTAAAAGATTCCCTCAAGTCACCACTTTTGGGTCTTATTAGCACAAATGAGCCCTTGTGCCTGCGAAAACTTTCCCATCCTTTGTGTGGAATCACAGGTCAGGGGCTCAACTTTGACCTCCGTATATTGCACTTTTCGCAGGTATCGTCTAACCTATGGAGCCGTCGATTGGGCATTTAGTGCGTTTGACGTGCTAAAATGCCAATTATTGCATCAGATATAACCCAACTATTTGGAGGTTCGAATGGCACTCCCTCAGCTTACCGACGAGCAGCGTAAGCAGGCTCTTGAGAAGGCTGCCGCCGCACGTCACGCTCGCGCTGAGCTTCGCGAGCAGATCAAGAAGGGCGAGAAGTCTCTCGAGTCCGTGCTCAACTCCGATGACCCCATCGCTTCCCGCATGAAGGTTTCCACCCTCATCGAGTCTCTGCCCGGTTATGGCAAGGCCAAGGCCGCCAAGATCATGGAGGAGCTCGGCATCTCCGCTACCCGTCGCGTCCAGGGCCTCGGCGCCCGTCAGCGCGAGCAGCTCCTCGAGCAGCTGACCAAATAAGTGAGCGCTCAGGATTCAAAGCTCTTTGTGATTTCTGGACCGTCAGGTGCAGGCAAGGGCACGCTCGTCACTCGTGTGCGCGAGCGCCGCTCGAACCTGGGCCTGACGGTTTCGGCTACCACGCGAGCGCCACGTAAAGGTGAGGTCGACGGCGTCAACTACTTTTTCCTGACGCGCGAGGAGTTCGACCGCCGCGTGGCAAACGGTGAGTTTGTTGAGTGGGCCGAGGTCCACGGTAACTGCTACGGTACGTTGGTGAGCGAGGTCGCATCCAAGCTCGCCTCTGGCTCGTCTCTGATCTTGGAGATTGATGTCCAGGGTGCCCTGCAGGTCAAGGAGCGTTTCCCCGAGGCCGTGTTGATCTTTATCAAGCCTCCTTCGCTTGAGGTGTTACGCGATCGCCTGGTCGGTCGCGGTACCGAGACGCCCGAGACGATTGAGCTGCGTATGGCAAACGCCGCCGATGAACTTGCCCTTGCCGACCGCTACGACGACGTCGTGGTGAATGACGATCTCGACCGCGCGACCGATGAGCTCGTTCGCGTTCTCGATATGCATGAAAGGATCTGAGGTCCGTGTCCGTTGTAAAGCCTTGTATTGACGATCTTCTGGAGAAGACCGATCACAACCGCTTCCTGCTCGCCTCGCTTGCCTCCAAGCGCGCCTGCGACATTAACAGCATGCTGCGTGGCCAGCACAACCGCGTGCTTGCCGTTCAGGATGTCGATGACATTACCATTGGCCTCTCCGGCGCCGATACCATCTCGATGGCTATGGACGAGATTGTCGACGGCGATATCTCCTACGACGAGGCTCGTTACAAGAAGGCGCTCGGCCACAAGGTTGCTGAAGCCTAAATGGCAGCTCGCGTCTGCCTGGTCCACTATCACGAGGTTGGACTGAAGGGCAAGAACCGCGCACATTTTGAGCATATCCTCATGGATAACATCAAGGCGGCCTTGGCCGCCTTTTCCGTGAATGCCGTGTCTCGAATTTCCGGTTATATCCTCGTGACCTTTAACGAGCATCAGGCCGACGAGGCGGCGCGTGTCATTCGCACCGTCCCCGGCGTTGCCCGCGTGTCCCTGGCATATCACACCAACCGCGACCCGCAGGAGTACTGCGCCGCCGCCGTGAAGGCGCTGCGCGAGTTTGGTCCTTTTGATTCGTTTAAGGTGCATGCCAAACGCTCTAACACCGACTACGAGCTCACCTCGATTGATATCAATCGTCAGGTTGGCGAGGTGCTGTGCGAGGCCTTCCCCGATAAAAAGGTCCAGATGCACGACCCCGACGCGATGGTGCACGTGCTGGTGGTCCAGGGTAGCGTTTACGTGTATGCGCGCTCCGAGCGCGGCGTGGGCGGTCTGCCGGTGGGTTCCGCCGGCAAGGTTGTGACGCTTCTGTCGTCGGGCATCGATTCTCCGGTGGCGACCTGGATGCTCGCGCGTCGCGGCGCGGTGTGCGTGCCGGTACATTTCTCCGGTCGTCCGCAGACACCCGATACGAGCGAGTATTTGGTGCAGGACATTATCCGTGCGCTTGCGCCGGGCGTCCAGATCGGCCGCCTGTACGTGGTGCCGTTTGGCGATTGCCAGCGTGAGATTTCCGTGGCCTGCCCCAGCAACCTGCGCGTGATCATGTATCGCCGCATTATGTATTCGGTTGCCGAGCGCATTGCGCATATCGAGGGCGCCAAGGCTATCGTGACCGGTGAATCGCTCGGTCAGGTTGCCTCCCAGACGCTCGAGAACATTATGGCCGTCAACGAGGCCGTCAAGATCCCCGTGTTCCGCCCGCTGATCGGTTCGGACAAGCAGGAGATTATCGCGCGTGCCGAGGAAATCGGTACCTTCGATATCTCGACCGAGGCTGCTCCCGATTGCTGCACGCTCTTTATGCCGCGCCGCCCCGAGACGCACGCAAAACTCGATGCCGTGCATGAGGCGTGGGAGCTGTTCGATCACGAGGAGATGATTGAGCGCTTGCTCAAACAGACCGAGTACATCGACTTCGAGAGCAACACGTACAAGGCCCCTAAGACCTTAAAACGTAAACATCCTCAGCTTGCTCCACGTGAGATTTACCAAGATCACGAATAATGTTGTGTATAGACCGGCGGTGCATTTGCATCGTCGGTCTTAATCTACCTGGGCATTAGGCGATAAACGGTTCATTTGTCGACGTGTATCTGAATAAATGGACACTATCCTGCAAGGTTTTGGTCAGCTTTTGGTTTGACTTCGATAACCGGTGTGGGCGTGCGGAGGCTACGGCGCTCGTTTCCTGACACGATGGTGTTGGGAGGTGTTTGCTATGGCGCAACGCGAGCAACACGAACGGGTTAAACGGATGGACCGCTGGGCAGAAAAGCTGCTGGGCCATAAGGCGATGGTCGTGGCGATTCTGATTGTCGTTGCCGCCGCGAGCGGCTTGGCGATGGCAAGTTTTGGTGGCCGCTCCAGCGGCGTGTCGTTTGAGCGTAGTGATGAGGCGGGCGCCTCGGATGTGCGCGGAGCCGGGGATGGGTTACCTGGTGATGCCGATGAGTCGTCTGCCAAGAGTTCTTCTGCTGCTGAGGTGTACGTCGATGTCGATGGCGCCGTTGCAAGGCCTGGCGTGTACCGGCTCAAAGACGGAGCGCGGGTGTCCCAAGCGATCGATGCCGCCGGAGGGCTTACGGCTGAGGCGGATGTGACAGGGCTTAATCGTGCGTCCAAGATCACAGACGGTCAAAAGATCTATGTTCCGATGGTGGGGGAGCAACAAGCGGCTGCGGCGGTCGGCGGGGTCGATAGCGGTGCTGCCATGACTGCTGGTGCGGGGTCTTCGTCGGGGCTTGTGAATATCAATACGGCAAGTGCGGCGGAACTGCAGACGCTTTCGGGCATCGGGCCTTCTACGGCCCAGTCGATTATCGATGAGCGGACTCAAAACGGGGCCTTTGCCTCGGTCGATGACCTCATGCGCGTATCGGGGATCGGTGAGAAAAAGCTCGCCAAAATTAAAGATTGCATCTGCGTATGAGTGTGTCCGAGTGCGAGCATGTGATGCCGCCGCGGCCCCTGATGCCGTGGACGATGGCCCTTTGTTCTGGCTTGTGTGCGAGCTGCGGCCTGGTACTTAACGTGGCAGCCGATTTGCTGCTGGGAGAGCGGGCAGCGCCCGTCACATTGCTTATGGCCATTCCCGTTGCGGCTGCCGCGTGCATCGTATCGGCTCGGTTTTGCATGCGTCTTGTGCGGTGGAGGCGATGGCTGTATGCCGCGGCCCTCGGCCTCCTGGCGGGAGCGGTCGTGTCCGCGGGTTGGGCGATAGGGGCGCTGCGTGCTTCGACGGCACTGGATAATCGAGCTGCGAGCAGTCTCGAGTTTGTTGTACAGGGTGACCCATCCATCAAAGACGGGACGTACTCCTATACCTGTGATTCATATGCGGGTGGAAAGCGCTTGGGCGAGATACGGCTGTCGTGTGATCGTGAGCTCGGTGCCGGTTCGCATGTGCATGCTATCGGTCGAATGTCGCGGTTTGAGAATGATGCGTATGGGCGCTCACGCGTGCTTCGGGGCGAGCTTCGAAAAGTTAAGGTCATCCGGCTGGTATCGGTTGACGAGGGCTTTCCGGGGCCGTTGCCTTGGCTGCGAAACGAGCTCCTTGCCACTATCGCGCCCGAGACCGATCCGGCGCGCTCGCTCATTGCCGGCGTTGTCTGCGGACGCTCCTCCGAGCTGCGTGCTCAGCCGGCGGGCGATTTGTTTTCGGTAACGGGCACCGCACATCTTATCGCCGTCTCGGGCAGCCATCTTGCCATCGTTGGGTTTGTGATTGAGAGCGCCTTGCAAAAGACTCGCCTCTCTCGTGGGCTGCAGAGAGGGCTGTTGGTGCTGGCCCTCGCTGCCTATGCCGTCTTTACGGGCGCTTCGCCCTCGGCCGTGCGCGCGTGCTGTATGGTGGCGATGACGCTTGTCGTCAACGGCGCCGGACGTCGTCGGCATGGCCTTTCGGCTCTATTTTTAACCATGACAATCTTTATGTTGCTGCGGCCGACAGTATTGTTCGAGATGGGTTTTCAGCTATCGTGCGCCAGTGTTTTTGCCATCCTTTGTTTTTGCCCCTACGCTACCTACGCCTTGGGCGAGCTGGGCGTGCCATCGGGGGTTGCCAGTATTTTGTCCGTCACGCTGTGCTCACAGATCGCGACACTTCCCGTAACCATTCCCGCATTTGGGATGTTTTCGCTCATTGCCCCGCTTGCAAATGCCGTGATCGGTCCGGTGATAAGCGTTCTTCTCGCATCTTCGGTTGTGCTGGTGCCTTGCTCGCTTGTGCCGCTCTTGCGCCACGGGGCGCTTGTGGTGCCCATGGCTATCGCTCGCTGTGCCCTGTTCTTTGAGCAGCTCTTTGCTGCCGTTCCGGGCGCATCCGTAAGCGTGCCGCCCGATACGCCCTTGGTATACGTGGTGCCTTTTTCGCTGGTGGTCCTCTTGGTCTTGTGGCCACGCCCCAGCGCGCGGCCCATGGCAGTGGGGCTGCTGTGTTTGATGCTTGCGGCGGGCGTTCCGTATGTCTATTGGGATCGATGTGCGCCGCCTTCGGTGACAGTCCTTGATGTTGGCCAGGCCGATGCGATTCTGGTTCGTCAGGGTGGCGCCGTGGCGCTCGTCGACTGTGGGCTCGACGCGCGCGTGGTGTCGGCGTTGGTTCGCAATAACGTCCACGATATCGACGCCGTCTTCGTGACGCATTGGGATGAAGACCATTGGGGCGGTCTTCCCGACGTACTCGATCGGTTTTCGGTGGGAACCATTGCGGTTGCGGCGGATGCGCTGGGCAGCGCGCCTGCTGAGGTTCTGAATCGCCCAGGCGTCACGTATCGGCAGGTGGCTCGCGGAGACACAGTCGATATCGGCGCATTTCGGGCTCGTGTGATGTGGCCGTTTGATACGGTTGACGGTGAGGGCAATGAGGACTCGCTTGTCTTGCTGCTCTCCTATGCTCAGGAAGGCAAAAGCCTGCGTATGCTCCTCACTGGTGATGCCGAGCTCGACCAGGAGCGCGAGTTTGTACAGGAGGTGGGTGATATCGATGTGCTCAAGCTGGGCCATCACGGCTCAAAAGATTCTGTCGATACAGACCTGCTGGAAACCCTTAAGCCCGAGCTCTCTATTGCGAGCGCGGGCGAGGGCAACCGCTACGGCCATCCATCCGATGCCTGCATCGATGCCGTTAGCGATGCGGGCGGCGCGTTCGCATGCACTATCGAGAGAGGCGACATTACCGTCTCGCCGACTGCGGCCGGTTTTGCCATGCGATGTCAGCGACCGTGATGCTGCCGTTGGCGCGGGACCAACCCGTGGGATAGAATGGCACGGTACGAACAGGAGAGCCTGCGGGAGGGGAGCGCGATGTCTGAAACCGGTCTGCTGCCGGCATATCTGATCGTCGGTACCGACGGAGTCAAGCGCGACCACGCCGTCTCGCGTATGAAAGCACGTCTGGAAAAGTCGGGTATGGTCGAGTTCAACCTCGACGAGCGCGACATGACCAAGGACCCCGATATCGATTCCATTATCGGATCGCTCAACACGTTTCCCATGGGCAGCGAGTTTCGCTTGGTAATCCTTGACGGCTGCTCAAAGCTCGCCAAGGCGGTCTCGGAGCCGCTTGTCGAGTATTTAGCGAGTCCAAGCCCCACAACGGTCTGTCTCATCATCGCCGACTCGCTTGCCAAGAACACGCGCCTGTATAAGGCGATCGCCAAGATCGACAAGAAGGCCGTGATCGATTGCTCCGGCACCAAGCGCTGGGAGCTACCGCGCCGCGTGCAGCAGATGGCGACGCAGCACGGCAAGTCGATCTCGACGGCGGCCGCCGAGGAACTCGTCTCGCGTTCGGGTGAAAACACTCGCATGCTCGATAACGACTTGGCCAAGCTTGCCCAGATGGTCGATGCGCCGCAAATTGAGCTTGCCGATGTGGAACGCTGGATCGTGCGCACGGCCGAAGTTCAGCCCTGGGATTTTCTCAACGCGGTCTCGGCTCGTGATATGCGCCGCTCGCTTGAGCTCTTTGGGCTGCTACCCGCCAAGAGCTATGTGTGGACCTACACGCTGCTGTGCGGACGCATTCGCGAGCTTATCGTCGCCAAGGCGCTCGATGCGCGTGGGCAGGGTCGCGAGCTTGCCGCGACGCTCAAGCTTCAACCCTGGCAGGTTAAGAATCACCTGACCTGGGCACGCCGCTTTTCGATGGCGGAGCTCGTCGCGGCGCTCGAGGGCGCGGTCGATGTTGAGCTCGCTCTTAAGGGTTCGGCCGATTCTCAGAACGCGCTTTTGCTCTGGATTACGAACATCTTGAGAAAATCGTGATGATACCTGTCTATTTGACAAATTCGTTCTATCCCTTTGAGGGGGAGCGTGCTATAGTAGGCGCTTGCATGACCTCACCGTGTCTCAGAGGTGTCATACATTTTTTGCAAGGAACTCGAAAGGAACTCCAGAAGTGGCAAACATCAAGTCTCAGAAGAAGCGTATCCGCACCAATGAGGCAGCTCGCATGCGTAACAAGGCTGTCAAGTCCGAGCTCAAGACGCTGACCAAGCACGTCCAGTCCGCCGTCGCCGAGGGCGACGCCGAGAAGGCCCAGGCTGCCCTCAAGACCGTCACCAAGCGTCTCGACATGGCTGCCGCCAAGCATGTTATCCACAAGAACCAGGCTTCCAACCGCAAGTCCGGTCTTGCCAAGCTCGTGAACAGCATCAACGCCTAAGTTGTAAATTTCACACCACACAGATTACGCGCATAAATGGAGCCTGTTTTATGGAACAGGCTCCATTTTTTGTACCGCTCGGGTAAGATAGTCCGCATGAATACTTCAATTGACATTTCCCACATCCGCAACTTCTCGATCGTTGCGCACATCGACCATGGCAAGTCCACGATCAGTGATCGCATCCTCGAGCTCACCCATACCGTCGACGAGCGCGACATGGAATCGCAGCTGCTCGACACCATGGATATCGAGCGCGAGCGCGGCATCACGATCAAGTCCAATGCCGTTCGCGTTTCCTATGACGCCGACGATGGCGAGACGTATCAGTTCAACCTGATCGATACGCCGGGCCACGTGGACTTTACCTACGAGGTCTCGCGTTCGCTTGCCGCTTGCGAGGGTGCGGTGCTCGTCGTCGACGCCACGCAGGGCGTCGAGGCGCAGACCGTCTCCAACGCGACGCTCGCCATGAACGCCAACCTGGATATCGTGCCGGCTATCAACAAGATCGACCTGCCGTCGGCACACCCCGACGAGGTTAAGACCGAGATCGAGGACGACCTTGCGATTCCTGCCGACGATGCCGTATGCGTATCGGGCAAGACCGGCGAGGGCATCCATGATCTGCTGGAGTCCATCGTCTTTTTGATCTCACCGCCCAAGGGCGATGCGACGGCTCCGCTCAAGGCGCTCATCCTGGATTCGTATTTTGACGAGTACCGCGGCGTCGTCGCCACGGTCCGCGTCTTTGACGGCTCCATCAAGAAGGGCGATACCCTGCGCATGATGCAGGCCGAGGGCGACTTTTTGGTCGATGGCGTGGGCGTCAAGCGTCCCGCCGAGACTCCGGTCGACGCGCTGACGGTCGGTGAGGTGGGCTACGTGGTCACGGGCCTGAAGGACCCTGAGGCCGTTCGCGTGGGCGATACCCTCACGTGGGCGTCGAATCCCTGCCCTGAGCCGCTTCCCGGTTACCGTGAGGCCAAGCCCATGGTCTATACGGGCTTGTTCCCGATCGACAACAAGGATTACGAGAACCTGCGTGACGCTCTCGATAAGCTGCATGTCAACGACCCGTCGTTGGTGTGGGAGCCCGAGACCTCGGTGGCGCTCGGCTTTGGCTTCCGCGTTGGCTTCTTGGGCCTGCTGCATATGGAGGTCGTCAAGGAGCGTCTGGAGCGCGAGTTCAACCTGGACCTCATCGCCACGAGCCCTTCGGTGGACTACCACGTCTACAAGACCGACGGCGCGATGATTGATGTCCGCAGCCCGCAGGATCTGCCCGAGGCTACGCGCATCGAGCGCATTGAGGAGCCCTACCTCAAGGCCAAGATTATCTGCCCGCCCGAGTATACGGGAGCCGTCATGCAGCTCGCTATCGAGCACCGCGGCATTACGACCGACATGATCCACCTCACGAGCAAATCGGTCGAGATGCGCTTCGACATGCCGCTCGCCGAACTCATCCTGGACTTCTTTGACCAGCTCAAGAGCCGCACCAAGGGCTATGCGTCGCTCGACTATGAGTTCAACGAGTATCGTCCCTCCGAGCTCGTCAAGCTCGATATCCTGCTTTCGGGCGACGAGGTGGACGCGCTTTCGTTTATCGTGCACAAGGACAAGGCCTATGGCCTGGCCCGCGGGTTGTGCGACAAGCTTAAGGAAATTATTCCGCGCCAGCTGTTCGAGGTGCCCATTCAGGGTGCCATCGGCAACAAGATCATTGCCCGCTCGACCGTCAAGGCGCGCCGCAAGGACGTTTTGGCCAAGTGCTATGGCGGCGATATCTCGCGTAAGCGCAAGCTGCTCGAGAAGCAGAAAGAGGGCAAGAAGCGCATGAAGGCCATCGGTTCGGTCGAGGTCCCGCAAGAGGCCTTTATGGCGATCCTCAAGGTGGACGAGTAGTTCCATGGCGCTTTCTGAATACAGTACGCGGCTGCTGGGTGCCTATGCCGAGCAGCCGTTCCTTATGGCTCCCATGGCCGGCGTGACCGATCCCGCCTATCGCATCATGTGCCGACGCCGCGGCGCCAATCTTGCCTATAGCGAGATGGTGAGCGTGGCGGGCCTTGCCTATGCCAGCAATAAGACGTGGCGCCTGGTGCTGCCGGCAGACGAGGAGCGGCAGATCTGCGTACAGCTCTTTGGCTCCAAGCCCGATCAATTTGCGAGTGCCGTCGCTGCCGTCGAGGAGCGTGTGGGCGATCGCCTGTCGCTGATCGATATCAACATGGCCTGCCCGGCTCGCAAGGTCGTCACCAAAGGCGAGGGCTCGGCGCTCATGCGCACGCCCGAGCTGGCCGAAAAGATCGTCGAGGCGGCGGTGGGCGCGGCGCACGTGCCCGTGACCGTTAAGATCCGCAAAGGCTTTTACGCCGAAGATCGCAATGCCGCGACGTTTGCCCAGATGCTCGAGGGGGCGGGCGCCGCTGCTGTGGCGGTGCATGGTCGCTGTGCCACGCAGCTCTATACGGGTCAGGCCGATTGGTCGGTCGTCGATGAGGTGGCCGATGCCGTCGAGATTCCCGTTATCGGTTCGGGCGACGTGTTCTCGGCCGAGGATGCCGCGGAGCATCTGCGCAACTCGGGTGCCAGCGCGGTGTTTATCGCACGCGGTATCTACGGTAATCCCTGGGTCTTTGGTGATGCTCGCGCCCTTGCGCTCAATGGCGTACAGGTGCCGGTGCGCAGCTCTGTCGAGCGCCTGGACGCCCTGCGCGAGCATCTCACGCTGACGCATGAGCTTCTGCCGCTCATGTCTCGTGCCCGTACGTATGCAAGCTGGTATCTAAAGGGCATGCCCCATGCTGCCGCCTGGCGTGCCCAGGTGGTGCGTTGCTCCACATATGAGGAGTTCATGGCATTGGTCGATGATATCGAGCACGATGTGGTGGCCTGCGAGGCCGCACTTGCCGCTGGCGAGTCGGTGCCCGCTCATCCGCTGGAGGCCTAACGGTGGCCGTTACCGCGCTGTACGTGCATGTGCCGTTTTGCGCTCAAAAGTGTCGGTACTGCGACTTTGACTCACGCAGCTTTGCTCCGTGCGACCTGAGCGCTGCGCTCGATGCCTATTTTGAGCAGCTGTATACGCGCCTAGATGCCTTTGGAGACACCGGGGCGCTTGCACAGGTCCGCACCGTCTATGTTGGCGGCGGCACACCGTCGCTGGCGGGAGAGCGTCTGGTGGAGCTTGCCCGGCGTATTTGCATGTGGTGCAAGCCCGTTGAGTTTACCTGCGAAGCTAATCCTGAGTCGCTGACCGCCGAGCTTGCCGCTGCGCTTACCAAGGTTGGTGTCACACGTGTCTCTCTGGGTGTGCAAACGCTCGATAATGCCGAACTTACCGCCATCGGCCGTATTCACGATGCCGATCGGGCGCTCGCTGCCATCACGACGGTTAAGGACGCTGGACTCGATGTGTCGTGCGACCTTATGTGCGGCCTTCCCGGGCAGACCGCAGCGAGTTGGAAGCGCACGCTCGATGGCATGTTGACAGCGGCGCCGCATCATGTGTCGGTGTACCCGCTCACGCTCGAGGAAGGCACGCCGCTCTACCGCATGGCGTGTTACGACGAGTCGCTCGAGCCCGACGAGGATTTTCAGGCTGCGTGCATGGAAGCGGCGCGCGAGCGTCTTGGTGCGGCCGGCTATCACCCGTATGAGGTGGCAAGCTATGCACTCGACGGACATGAGTGCTCGCATAACATCGCCTATTGGACCGGACGGGGCTATCTGGGCCTGGGTCGCTCTGCCGCGGGCATGCTCGACGCCGAGGATTTCGATCGCTTGGCCGGGCTTTATCCCGACGTGCCCGCTCGCGGCGATGCGTATCGCGTGCGTCTGGTGCAACGCGACGATGCCGCGACGACGTTTGATGCCGAGTATCTCTCGCAGCGCGAGGCGGCGGCGGAGGATTTGATGCTCGCCTGCCGCATGACGCGTGGCATTGGGCCCGACCTGTTGGTTCGCTCGGCAAGCGTGATTCCTGCAGACGAGCTGGCGGCGTCCTGCGACCGTGCGCTCGAGTTGGGCCTTGCCACCTGGGTACCCGATAATGTCGAGGGGCATGCGGGGCGCATCACCTCAAAAGATGTTGTAGCAGGTCGCGCCCGCGCCCGTTTAGCGCCCACCCACTTGGGCTGGCTCGATGGAAATATGCTGTTCGAGCTGTTTTGGGGTCTAGCTTAGGCCGCTCGGGTAGAATTACCGCAATATATACGCTGCTGTGAGCAGGAGGTTGCCGCGCATGGCGACGATGAACGAAAAAGATTACTACGAGATCTTGGGTGTCTCCAAGGACGCCACCTCGCGTGATATCCAGAAGGCCTTTCAGCAAAAGGCCCGCAAGCTCCATCCGGACGTCAACAAAGAGCCGGATGCCGAGGAAAAGTTTAAAGAGGTTTCCGAGGCCTATGCCGTGCTTTCGGACGAGCAGAAGCGTGCGCGCTATGATGCCATGCGCTCGGGCAATCCCTTCGCCGGCGCTCCTTCTGCTTCGCCCTATGGCGGCGGCTACGCCGGCAGCGCAGGCTATGGCAATCCCTTTGAGGGCGGCTTTCCCTTTGGTGGCGCCTGGGGCCAGCAGCGTCGCAGCCAGGCTGCCTATAATCCCGAGAACGGCGCCAACGTGGTGGTCGATATTAAGCTCGACGCCAAGGAGGCCAAGGGCGGTGCCCGCAAGACCGTCCGCTATACGCGCTTCGATACCTGTGGTCATTGCGGAGGCTCGGGCTCTGTCTCGTCCGAGCATGCACATACCTGTCCGAGCTGCGGCGGTCGCGGCCACATCGACGTCGACCTGTCCTTCCTGTTTGGTGCCGGAACGTTCCAGTCGGTCTGCCCCGAGTGCGGCGGTTCCGGTAAGGTCGTCGCCGACCCCTGCCCCTATTGCGGTGGCAGCGGGCGGACCCGTGTGACCTCCGAGCAGACGATTGAGTTTCCCGCCGGCACGCATGATGGCGACGAGGTCCATATTGACGGCATGGGTCACGCCGGCACCAACGGTGCCTCGGGCGGCGATTTGGTCGGGCGCGCCCATGTCGAGGCCGAACGCCTGGAGGGCAAGGCTCGTACCGGTTTTTACCTGATGGGCATCGTGGCGCCTTTTTTGGTGCTGTCGGCCATCTCGGGCGTGTTCTCGGCCTTTGCCATGATGTGCTTTGTTCCGTTTGCCATGGGCTTGTTCATGGTGCTCTCGGACGGCGTGCTTCACCGCAGCCTGCTGTGGTGGAAGCGCGGCGCGATGCAGTTTGCCAACGGTTTTGCCAACGGATTTATGTTTGCTCTCGTGTCGGTTTGGTTTGCGAGCTGCTCGCAACGTGCCATGCTTTCGCCCTACGTAATGCAATAACATCAAACCCTTTGTTTGCGGTCGGCCCAGCTTGGGTATAGGACGCACTGTGACAATAATGAAAGTCGGAAGGATTCGGTCGTGTCGGAAAATAGGGATTACTACGAGGTACTTGGCGTCGACAAGGATGCCGACGCGCGGACGATTAAGCGCGCGTTTCTAAAGAAGGCCCGTATCGTACACCCGGACGTTTCGGACGACCCCGATGCCGAGGCCAAGTTCAAAGAGCTCAACGAGGCATATTCCGTTCTTTCCGACGAGCAGAAGCGTGCAAACTACGATCGCTACGGTTCGCCCGACGGCCCCGGTGGCTCCGGCTATGTCGACATTAACGATATCTTTGGCGGCATGGGCATGGACGACCTCTTTTCGTCGTTCTTTGGCGGCGGCGCCGGCGGTGGCGCCCGAAATCGCCGCGAGCGTCGTCGCGGCCGCGATATGGCCATCTCCCTTTCGGTGACCCTTGAGGAGGCGGCGCTCGGTTGCAAAAAGACGATCAGCTATGACCGCCTTGCCCCCTGTGATGATTGCAATGGCACCGGTAGGGCCGAGGGTGCGGCCGAAAAGCAGTGCAGCCGTTGCCACGGCACGGGCTATGTCACGACGGTCCAGCGCTCGTTCCTGGGTCAGGTTCAGTCCTCTTCGCCCTGCCCCGACTGCCATGGCGAAGGCACGGTCATCGACCATCCCTGCGAGACCTGCGACGGTCAGGGCCGCACGCCTTCGCATGAAAAGATCGACATCGATATCCCCGCCGGCGTCTCGACCGGTCGCCAGCTGCGCGTGAGCGGCTTTGGCGAGGCAGGCCTTCGTGGTGAGCCCTCGGGCGACCTGATCGTCAACGTGCGCGTCGCCGATCACGAGCGTTTTAAACGCAACGGCGACGACCTGTACCTCGTGAGCGATATCTCGATTGCGCAGGCTGCGCTCGGCTGCGAAATTAAGGTTGAGGGCATTTTGCCCGACGAGGTCGTCAAGGTGTGCGTCCCCGCCGGTACGCAGTACGGCGACACCGTGAGTGTCAACAACTACGGTATGCCCCGTATAGGCGGTGGCGGCTCGCGTGGACGCTTGATCGTTCAGCTGCGCGTGCTCGTCCCCACGAACCTTTCCGCCAAGCAGCGCGAGCTGCTCGAGGCTTTCGCCGCCGAGTCGGGCGACGATGTCGCTTCCGGCAAGAAATCGGTGACCGATCGAATTAAGAGCGCTCTCGACGACATCCTCGATTAAGGAGCCCGCGTGCTCGCACCTCATATCTCTGTTGTCAACCTCGGCTGCCGTGTCAACCGGGTTGAGTCCGACCGTATCACTGCCGATCTTATGCGCCTGGGTTTTGCAATGGTGGAGCCTCAGGATGCGGAGCTGATCGTCATTAACACCTGTGCCGTTACGGGTGAGGCCGAGGCCAAGACCCGTAAGGCCGTCCGCCATGCGCTGGCTCATCCAAAAGAGCCCTATGTGGTCGTGACCGGGTGCGTTGTCAATTTGCACCCCGAGGAGCTTCTGGAGCTTTCGGACCGCGTGATCGCGGAGCCGTCTAAGATCGATGTCGCCGAACGCGTCTGCGAGGTGCTGGGCGTTGAGTCCGATAGTGTGGCCGCCTGTAGCGACGTCGATGTGGTCGACGCGCTCGGTCGCTCGCGTCTGGGTGTGAAGATCCAGGACGGCTGCAATCATCGTTGCACCTATTGCATTGTGTGGAAGGCCCGCGGCCCCGAGCGCTCCGTGCCGGTCGAGTCTGTGCTCGAACAAGTTCGTGAGGCTCAGGAGGCCGGCGTGCCCGAGGTGGTGCTGACGGGCGTGAACCTGGGCGCCTACGATGGCAAGAGTGCGACCGACGAACACGTCGAGATCGACGAGCTGCTCGAGGCCATCATGGAGCGTACGTCTATTCCTCATGTGCGCATTTCCTCGGTCGAGCCCATGGATATCTCCGAGCCCCTGCTTAAGGTCATGGCGCGCTATCCGCAGCGCATCGCCCCGTTTTTGCACCTGCCCGTGCAGTCTGGCTGCACGGCGACCCTGCATCGTATGGGCCGTCCCTATAGCGCCGAGGCATTTGAGGAGACGGTGCGCATGATCCGCGCCAACTTGCCTCAGGCGTCCCTTTCGTGCGACGTCATCGTCGGTTTTCCCGGCGAGACGGACGCGGAATTTGAGGAGTCGCTGGCGTTGTGCCGTCGCGTGGGCTTTTCGCGCATGCATGTCTTCCGCTATAGCAAGCGTCCCGGTACCCTTGCTGCCGATATGCCCGACCAGGTGCCGCCCGAGGTTATGGCTGAGCGCAGCCGTCGTATGCGAGCCGCGGCGCAGGAACTCGCCATTGCCGACGCCCGCCGTCGCGTGGGCACCGTCGAGCGTGCCGTGCTCGAGTATGGCGACAACCTGACGCTCGGTTCGTTCCATCATGCCCGTCTTGACGATACCTGCGGACTCACAGCCCCGTGCCTGCTCGATGTTGCTATCATCGGAGTCGATGATTCCGGCTTGGTCCATGCACGCAGGGAGGTTCATGGAAGCCTCGAAGATTAGACTTACCGTTCCCGATGGAATTGATCCCTCGCGCGTTTTGGGTGCCGGCGACGGCGTCCTTCGTGCGCTCGAGAGCTTGGTTCGCGCCCACGTGGTCGCCCGTGGCGACAGTATCGCCGTGTGCGGTGACCCGGACGAGGTCGAGCTTGTGGCGCGCTTTTTCGAGCATGCTTTTCGCGAGGTTGCCGCCGGACGGACGCTGTCTGTCGACGATGTCTCTCGCTGCCTGGCCGTCTTGCGCGACGGTGAGTACGGGGCTACGTCGCTTCGCGATGATGTGCTGCTTTCGTATCGCGGTCGTGCCATTCGCCCCAAGACGCTCGGTCAAAAGCGCTATGTGGATGCCATCCGCTCGCATACCATCACGTTTGGCTTGGGTCCTGCCGGTACCGGTAAGACCTATCTGGCCATGGCACTCGCCGTTGCCGCGCTCAAGCGTCACGAGGTGGGCCGTCTGATCTTGACGCGTCCGGTTGTCGAGGCGGGGGAGAACTTGGGCTTTTTGCCCGGTACCCTCGAGGAAAAGATCGATCCCTACATGCGTCCGCTCTACGACGCCCTTTTTGACATGATGGATCGCGAGCGCACCGATGAGCTTATGGAGCGTGGCGTGATCGAGATCGCCCCGCTTGCCTACATGCGCGGTCGTACGCTGAGCGATGCCTTCGTGGTGCTCGACGAGGCTCAAAATACCACGCCCGAGCAGATGAAGATGTTCCTGACGCGCTTGGGCTTTAACTCCAAGTTTGTGATTACCGGTGACCTGAGCCAGCGTGACTTGGTAGGTCGTCGCGGCGGTCTTGCAGACGTTGAGCAGATTTTGGGTCGTGTCGACGATGTCGCGTTTTCGCACCTCGAGCGTGCCGACGTGGTGCGTCACGCCTTGGTGGGGCGAATCGTCGAGGCATATGATGCTTATGATGACGTGCGCGAGAAACGCGTGCGCGACCGAAAGGAGTCCCGTTGAGTGTATTGATCAGCAACGATGCCGAGCTCGATACGCTGCTTGACGCGCAGGAGGTAGAGCACATCTGCGAGGTCGTGCTTGCTGCCGAGGGCGTTGAGCGAAAAGTCGAGATTTCCCTTTCGTATGTCGATGAGGATGAGATGCGCGAGCTCAACCACGAGTGGCGCGGTATCGACCGTACCACCGATGTCCTCTCGTTCGAATGCGACTCGGCCTTTGACGAGGATATCCCAGCCGACGAGACGCTCGAGCTCGGCGATATCATCTTGGCCCCGCAGGTCATTGCCCGTCAGGCTCCCGGCTTTGGCAATAGCCCTGCCGATGAGTGCCGCCTGATGCTCGTGCATGGCATGTTGCATTTACTGGGCTACGATCATATCGTGGACGACGAGGCCGAGGTCATGGAGGCCCGCGAGGACGCCATCCTGCGCGATCTGGCGCTCGAGCGCGGCGAGGACCCCAAGCTGGTTCACGTCGGCCCCATCACCAACCATGCCCACGACTAGGAGCCGTCTATGATTCCCGGATCGAACAAGGACCATCCGTCCTTTTTAAAGTCGTTCTCCTACGCCATGGAGGGCTTCGTTACCGCCGTCAAGACCGAGCGTAACATTAAGGTCATGCTCGTGGCGGGTGTGTGCACTGTCATTGCCGGCTGCATCGTGGGGCTCGACATTGCCGAGTGGGCTACGATTATCATTTGCTGCGGCCTGGTGATTCACGGCGAGCTGTGCAACACCGCCATGGAGGCGATTGTCGATTTGGCGACCCAGGAGTTCCATCCGCTGGCAAAGCGTGCAAAGGATATCGCCGCCGCCTCCGTATACGTTCTTTCCATCACCGCCGCGATTGTGGGCTTGTTGGTATTTGCCCACGCGCTCGGCTTTATTTAGAAAGGGATCTTCATGTCCGACAATATGCAGCCTATCGATGAAACGCTGGACGACGAGCCCCTGGATGCTGTGGATGCCGAAGCGACTGAGGCTTGCGAGGTCGAGGAGTTCGACCCGTTTGAGGGCATGAGTGACGAGGAGCTCGACGCCCTGTGCGACGAGGACGACAGCCTCGCGGGCTTTGGCGACGTTGAGCCCGGTTTCCGCAGCGGCTTCGTGGCCCTGGTCGGTCGCCCCAACGCCGGTAAGTCCACGCTGCTCAACGCCTGCTATGGCAAAAAGGTCGCCATCACCTCGCCGGTGGCCCAGACGACCCGCCGTCGCATGCGCGCCGTCGTCAATCGCCCCGGTTACCAGCTGGTTTTTGTCGATACCCCGGGTATTCACAAACCCAAGGACGGCCTGGGGTCCGAGCTCAACAAGAGCGCGCTGTTCGAGCTGAACGATGTCGATGTCGTCGCGTTTTTGATTGATGCCACCAAACCGATCGGCAGGGGAGACGCCTGGGTTGCCGAGCGCGTTAGATGCGCCCGTTCCAAGAAGGTCCTGGTGCTCACCAAGGCCGATGAGGCCGATCCCGCACAGGTCATGGAGCAGCTTAAGGCCGCCCACGAGCTCATGGAATATGACGATGAGATCGTGACGTCGTCGGTCAAGAACTTTAACGTCGATGCCTTCATCGAGACCGTTGCGCACTTTTTGCCCGAGGGCCCGCGTTGGTTCCCCGAGGACATGGGTACCGACGCTTCCGACGAGACGCTCGTTGCCGAGTTTGTGCGCGAGAAGGTCTTGCGCCGCACCCGTGATGAGATTCCGCACTCCGTTGGCGTAATCTGCGATGCGCTCGAGCAGACCAAGAAGGTGCTGCGCGTGCATGCCACCATTTACGTCGAGCGCGAGGGCCAAAAGGGCATCATCATCGGTAAGGGCGGCGAGATGATCAAGCATATCGGCATCGACGCCCGTCGCGATCTTGAGCGCATCTTTGGCACGCAGGTCTTTTTGGAGCTGGATGTGAAGGTAAAGGCCGGCTGGCGTGACGACGAGGCCCAGATTCGCCGTTTTGGCTACAACGCCGAGGACTAAGGGCGCGCGGCGCTCATGGCAGGCTCACGGACATATCGCACAAAGGTACTCGTCCTCGATAAGACCAAGCTCAAGGAGACCGATCTGATCTTGACGATGCTTGATGAGCGTGGTCGGCAGGTCCGTGCCGTGGCAAAGGGCGCGCGCAAACCCGGCGGGCGCCTGGCGGCGCGCTGCGAGCTGTTCTGTACCGTCGATATGCTGCTCGCGCACGGACGGTCGCTCGACGTGGTTTCCCAGGCCGAGCTTATGGAGGCGCCGCTCGGCGCCGCGCCCGATTACGAGACGACCTGCGCCGCAAGCGCGATCGCCGAGGTCGCGCGCGTGTGCTCGTTCGAGGACGCCGAGGACCCGTTTACCTTTGCCATTACGCAGCGAGCACTTGCCCTGGTGGGCAGCAGGCTCGACACGGCACATATGGACCTGCTTGTGGCGGCATATGTCTTTAAGCTGTTGTCGCACGTTGGCTATCGACCCGATTTTTCGGCCTGCGTACTGTGCGGAGACCCCATGCTGTCGTATTTTTCGCCCCAGGCGGGCGGGCTCATGTGCGGGTCGTGCGCGTCGAGCGTTCCGGGTGCCGAGCTGGTGTCGACCGGCGAGGTCGCATGGCTGCGCGCCCTCATGTCCATGACCTTCGATGCGCTCATGGCCGAGAGGGTCGATCCCCATACTGCCGCCTTTTTGCTGGGGCTTTCGCATGTTTGGGCTGCGACGCACACCGATCAGCGTCTTCGCGCGATGGAATTCATGTTGGGTCGGTGATGATGGGCATACGCGGTCCGCTTGTGGTAACATACCGACCTGTTGGTACCTCGACCTTGGATGCTCGCTCCACCGGCGGCTTCCCAGTCCGAGGCGAATAGAGTCGCCCGCGGGCGACGCGAAACGAAAGGTGAAACAATGACTGTTTCCAAAGAGCGCAAGGCGGAGCTGACTGCCCAGTTCGGTAACACCCCGGTCGACACCGGCAACCCCAAGGTTCAGGTCGCCATCCTGACCGAGCGCATCAAGGAGCTGACCGAGCACATGAAGTCCCACCAGAAGGACTTCCACACCCGTCGTGGTCTGCTCATGCTCGTCGGTCGCCGTCGTCGTCTTCTCTCCTACATCAAGAAGAACGACGTCGTCGAGTATCGTGAGCTCATCAAGGCTCTGGGCATCCGCGACAACATCCAGTAAGGATTTGTACATGCTAAGAGCGTCCTGCGCAGCGGGGCGCTCTTTTTGTGTAAGGGCGTGAACAATCACGCTCTGAAGCGTGGCGGGGGCAGGGGGCCCGCGTCACATGAGAAGCCCGCAGGCAAGGGGCCTGTGGGGTAAAGGAGAACAATGACACTCGTATCCAAGACCTTTGAGCTGTACGGCAAGACCTACACCTTTGAGTCGGGCGAGCTTGCCAAGCAGGCCACCGGCGCCTGTCTGGTCAAGCAGGGCGACACCACGATGCTCGACACCGTGGTCGTCTCCAAGGAGCGCAAGAACTACGACTTCTTTCCGCTGACCGTCGACTTCAACGAGAAGATGTACGCTGCCGGCCGTATCCCGGGTGGCTACCTCAAGCGTGAGGGCCGTCCCAGCGAGAAGGCTACGCTCACGGCCCGCATGATCGACCGTCCTATTCGCCCGAGCTTCCCGGACGGCTTCCGCAACGAGGTGCACATCGTCGCCACCTCGCTCGTCGCCGACCAGGTCAACCCCTTCGACGTCATCAACGTCATGGGTGCCTCCCTGGCCATGACGCTCGGCGGCGTGCCCTTCGAGGGCCCGCTTGCGTGCGTGCGCATCGGCCGCAACGTGGAGACCGGCGAGTTTATCGTCAACCCCACCTATGAGGAGCGCGAGAACTCCGATCTGGACCTGGAGCTGGGCGGCTCTGCCGACTTCATCTCGATGGTCGAGGCCGGCGCCGATGAGATCTCCGAGGACGATATGCTCGCCGCCATGAAGTTTGGCCAGGAGGCCCTCGCTGCCTTCTGCCAGGCTCAGGACGAGTTCATTGCCGAGTGGGAGCAGGTCAACGGCGCTATCGTCAAGAAGGAGTACCCGCTTGACCAGCCTGTCGAGGAGGTCCAGGAGCGCATCTTCGCCCACTACGACGAGATGGCAGCCGCCCTTCGCGACGCCGACAAGCTATCCCGTATCGGCAAGGTCGAGGCTCTGAAGGAGTCCATCCGTGCCGAGTTCACCGAGGAGGAGCAGGCCGCTTGGGAGCGCGAGATCCCCGTGGCACTCAAGAAGCTCGAGAAGAAGGCCATGCGCACCATGGTCGTCGAGACCGGTGAGCGCGTCGACGGTCGTGCCGCCGATGAGATTCGCCCCATTATGGTGAAGGACAACTACCTGCCGCTCGTTCATGGCTCCGGCCTGTTCCAGCGCGGCCAGACCCAGGTGCTCTCCGTCCTGTCGCTCGGCATGCTCAACGAGGGCCAGCGTCTGGATACCATCGAGCCCACCGAGGGCAAGCGCTACATGCACCACTACAACTTCCCGCCGTTCTGCACCGGCGAGACCGGCCGCATGGGTAGCCCCAAGCGCCGCGAGATCGGCCACGGCAACCTGGCCGAGCGCGCCCTGCTTCCGGTGCTCCCCGACGAGAACGAGTTCCCCTACGCCATCCGCGTGGTCTCCGAGGTCATGGAGTCCAACGGCTCCTCTTCGATGGCTTCGACCTGCGGCTCCACGCTCGCCCTTATGGACGGCGGCGTTCCCATTAAGCGCCCGGTCTCCGGTATCGCCATGGGCCTGATCCAGGAGGAGGGCAAGACCGTGGTCCTGTCTGACATCCAGGGTCTTGAGGACTTCCTGGGCGATATGGACTTTAAGGTCACCGGCACCACCGAGGGCATTACCGCTCTGCAGATGGACAACAAGGCCACCGGCCTTACCTTTGACATCCTGGCCCGCGCCCTGCAGCAGGCCAAGGAGGGTCGCGCCTTCATCCTGCAGAAGATGCTCGATGTGATCCCCGAGCCGCGCCACACCACGCGCAGCACCGCTCCGCGCATCGTCTCCATCCAGGTTCCGACCGACAAGATCCGCGACGTTATCGGTTCCGGCGGTAAGGTCATCCGCGGCATCCAAGACGAGACCGGTGCTTTGGTCGACATCCAGGAGGACGGCACTGTCTTTGTCGGTGGCACCGGCGAGTCCGTCGACCAGGCTGTCGAGCGCATCAAGCTCATCATCAAGGTCCCCGAGCCGGGCGAGGAGTACACCGGTCGCGTGGTCTCCATCCAGCCCTTTGGCGCCTTTGTCAACCTGCTGCCCGGTAAGGACGGTCTGCTGCACATTTCCCGCGTCGCCAAGGGCCGCGTGGAGAAGGTCGAGGATGTCCTCAATGTGGGCGACGAGGTTAAGGTCGTCGTCATCGAGGTCGATGATCGCGGCAAGATCTCGCTCGATCGTTTGGATAAGCCCGAGGCCCCGACTCGTGCCGAGGGTGCCCCCGAGGGCGATGGCGAGCACTTCCAGCGCCGTGAGCGTCCGCGTCGCGAGCGCTCCGAGCGCAGCGACCGTCCGCGCCGTCCCGGTGACAACGGAGGCCGCAAGCCCCGCCGTCACCACGACGCCGAGTAACAGCTACACATAAGCGGCTCAACAAGGGCGACTCCGGATAGGGGTCGCCCTTTTGCTATTCCCGGCGGGGTCCGCGGGTAAAGTTTCCTGCTCTACAGTCCTGCTCGCACGGAGAGCACATTAAGTGCTCTCCGGCTCGTGCGGAACTCGCGATAAACTTTACCCGCGGCCCCCGCCGGGAATAGCAAAAGGGCTGGTGGGTGCTGCTTGCGATTTGGTTAGACATTTCTACATAGTCATCAGATTTCCGAGCTGTTGGTAGCTGAACTTTCGGCATATTCCCAGATAAAACCGACCAAAATAAACCTGTCCCTTTTTGGCAGGTCTGGGGCCATCGGGGGCCGGGGCGGGTTAAGTTTGTCGCGAGTTCCGCACGCAAAGAAAAGCACTTAATGTGTTTTCCGTCTTGCGCAGGACTGTAGAGCAGCAAACTTAACCCGCCCCGGCCCCCGATGGCCCCAGACCGGCGGGATAGACCGGTTTGGATGGGGCTTTGATGCATGGCTGGTCTGTTGGTGGGCAAATGGGTATCATAATGCGGTTACTGCATCGACTCCGTGATGCATGTTTGTACGTTCCCGGCGGTCGGTTTGCCAGAAGCGCCCCGTCGGTTGTTCCAGACCCGTTTCGAAGAAAGGAAACCGCACGAACCTATGGCAGCTAAAAAATCATCTCCCTTGAAGATCATTCCGCTCGGAGGCCTTGACGGCATCGGCAAGAATATGACGGTCTTCGAGTGCGGCGACGACATGGTGCTCGTCGACGCCGGCCTTATGTTCCCCGACGACTCCCAGCCCGGTATCGATTTGGTGCTTCCCGACTACACCTATGTTCTGGAGAACGAGGAGAAGCTCCGCGGCATCATCGTCACCCACGGCCACGAGGACCATACCGGTTCGCTTCCGTACCTGCTGCAGGACCTCAACAACAAGGTGCCCATCTTCTCGAGCAAGCTGACGCTTGGTTTCATTGAGGGCAAGCTTTCCGAGTTCCGCATCCGCGCGCCAAAGTTCCGCGAGGTCAAGGGCGGTAGCCATGTCAATCTTGGTGGCATTTCGCTCGACTTCTTCTCTATGACGCACTCAATTCCGGGCGCTTTGGGCGTATTCATTCGCACCAACCAGGGCACCGTTATGCACACGGGCGACTTTAAGCTCGACCAGACGCCCATCGATGGCGTCACGCCCGATTATGCCGCCATCAGTCGCTTTGCCAAGCAGGGCATCGACCTGTTGCTTTCCGACTCCACCAACGCCACGGTTCCGGGCTTTACCAAGTCCGAGGCCGAAGTCGGCCCCAACTTGCTGCACGCCATCAAGAATGCCCCGGGCCGCGTGTTCGTCGCGTCGTTCTCGAGCCATATCCATCGCCTGCAGCAGATTTGCGACGCCGCCCGCAAGTGCGGCCGCAAGGTCGTCGTGACCGGACGTTCCATGCTCACCAACACCCGCGTGGCGCGCGAGCTGGGCTACCTCAACATCGACGATGCCGATATCATCGATGCCTTCGATATCGATAACCTGCCTGACGACAAGATTGTCGTCATGTGCACCGGCTCTCAGGGCGAGCCGCTGTCGGCACTGTCCCGTATGGCCAACGGCGAGCACAAGACGCTCTCCATCCACGAGGGCGATACCGTCATCCTCTCGGCGACCCCTGTTCCCGGCAACGAGAAGGCCGTCCAGCAGGTCGTCAACAGCCTGGCCAAGCTTGGCTGCGACGTGTGGGACAAGAACCGCGCCCTCGTTCACGTCTCGGGTCACGGCAGCCAAGAGGAGCTCAAGCTCCTGATGGCCATGGCCAAGCCCACCTACTTTATGCCGGTTCACGGCGAGGCCGTGCACCTGCGAGCCCATGCCCAGCTTGCCCGTAAGATGGGCATTAAGGATGATCACATCTTTATCCTCGATAACGGCGACACGCTCGAGATGCGCGGTGGTATTGTCAAGCGCGGCACGCCCGTCGAATCCGGTGTCGTCTACGTCGACGGCCTGCGCATCGGTGATACCGACCCCATCGTCCTGCGCGATCGTCAGAAGCTTGCCAATGACGGTATGGTCACGGCTGTCGCCATCGTTTCGCTCAAGCATAAGAAGATCGAGGCTATTGAGTTCTCGGGCCGTGGTGTTTCTTTTGCCATCGATGACCAGTTCTCCGAAGATGCCTCCGCATCCATCATGAAGACAATCGAGAAGGGCAAGTTTAGCTTTACGAGCAGCGGCTCCGATGCCATTCGCAAGGCCGTGCGCGATTCGCTCTCCAACTTCATTTGGAGCCGTACGCGCACCCGTCCGATGATCATCCCGGTCGTTATGGAGGTTTAGTTTGGCGCGCGGATCTGCACATAACGCCAAAGGCAATAAAGCCAACAACCAACCGGCATCTGCTAAGGGTGCCGGTTCCCATCTTCGTGCCAATAAGGGCCACGAGGCCGAGTTCGACGATTTTGAGCCCCTGGTCGAGCCTTCGGCCAACCGCGATATCGCCGGCGTGGTCATTGCCGTTTTGGCGATTGCGTCTTTCATTGCCGTGATTTCTCCGGCAACGGCACCCGTGACGGCAGCGGTTGCCGGTTTCTACCATCTTGGCTTTGGCCTGGGCGCCTACGTGCTGCCGATCGTCATTTTGCTGTTTGCCGCCACGCTCTTTTTGGGTGAGGACTCGCCGCTCAACATTCGCTCGGTCGCGGGTGGCGCCGTTGTCTTTATCGCCGTCGTCTCCATTCTTTCGTTGATGGTGCCGGGCACGAGCGATTCGTGCGACCTCATGTTTGTGCCGCAAAACCTGTCCGCCTCGGGTGGCTACATCGGTGCGTTTATTGCGAGTGCGCTGCAGAATGCCCTGGGTAAACCTATCGCGATGGTGGTCCTGTTGGGTTTGGCCGTCGTTGGCTTTGTCATCATCGGCTTTTCGGTGGGTGGCGTTTTGCGCTCTGCGCGCGATCGCGCTGCCGATTTTGCCGAGCGCCGTCGTGCCGATGTCAATGCGAGCCCGTGGGGCGACGAAGAGGCCCTGTCGGTTCCCGGCGTCGCCCGTCCGCACCTGAGCATTCTTCGTCAGAAGGGCTCCGATATGGCCGTGACCACGGTCATGGGCAATGATGCGGACCCGGTTTTGGACGATGATGACGAGGACGATGATCCGTTTGTCGACGTGTCCGAGGCTGTGGAGGCCGAGCGCGCCAAGACTACGCTGCTGCCGCGTCGCCATGCCAAGAATGGCAAGTCCGCGCCTAAGCTCAACACGAGTGAGCCCGACCCGTCTTGGTCCGACAGCGAAATCGAGCTCACCGCGGGCGATGACGAGGATGACGAGTGTCCGCTCGAGACCGCCAAGACAACTTTGCTGCCGCGTCGCCAAGACAGGCGAGGACAGGTCACCGGACAGCTTTCGATGGAAGACGACCCGGACAAGGTCGACGAGTCCGAGCCGCCGTTTGCCGTGAACCCCGTTTCTGCTGCCCCTCAGATCCCCGATTTCCTGAAACACCCCAAGGTTGCCGATGCCCCCACCCCTACGGCTTCCGCTGCTCCTGTTGCAGCCGGCGATGGGGGAGCTGACGGCACCGCTGCCGATGTCGAGGGCGAGCAAGAGGATGGCCTCAAACTCCCGCCGCTCGAAATCCTGCACGCCAACCCGCAGTCGGCGTCCGCCGCGTCTTCTGACAAGGAGTTGGAGCAGACTGCCGAGTCGCTGCAGTCCACGTTGCTGGAGTTTGGCCGTAGCGCTCGTGTCGTCGGCTGGATTGCCGGTCCCACGGTGACGACCTTTAAGCTGCAGCCCGGCGAGGGCGAGCGCGTGAGCAAGATTTCGAGCCTCGAGGACGATATCGCGCTTTCGCTTGCCGCCCAGTCGGTGCGTATCTTTGCGCCGATTCCCGGCACCTCGCTTGTGGGTATCGAGATTCCCAATCGCAAGCGCCAGAACGTTAACCTGGGCGACGTGCTTCCCTATGTGAAGGGCGGTCCGCTCGAGCTGGCTATCGGCCGCGATGCCGAGGGTACGCCCGTCGTCGCCGACCTCGCCAAGATGCCCCACCTGCTTATTGCCGGTACCACCGGTTCGGGTAAGTCGGTCATGATCAACTCCATCATCACGACCCTGCTCATGCGCGCGCTTCCCGAGGACGTTCGCTTGATCATGGTCGACCCCAAGCGCGTTGAGCTTGCCGGCTATAACGGCCTGCCCCATCTCTATGTGCCCGTGGTGACCGAACCCAAGCAGGCTGCGAGTGCCTTGCAATGGGCTGTTTCCGAGATGGAGCGTCGCCTGAAGGTCTTCGAGCGCCTCAACGTTCGCAAGATCTCGACGTATAACGAAAAGCAGGCCGCCGGCGAGTTCGAACACTACGATAACCCGCCGCAAAAGATGCCCTATCTGGTCATTATCATCGACGAGCTATCGGACCTGATGATGGTTGCCGGCAAGGATGTCGAGGCCTCGATCGTTCGTATCGCCCAGCTGGGCCGTGCCGCCGGTATTCACCTTATCGTGGCTACGCAGCGCCCCAGCTCCAACGTGGTGACGGGCCTCATTAAGGCCAACATCACCAATCGTATCGCCTTTAACGTGGCCACGGGCATCGATTCCCGCGTCATTATCGACCAGATGGGCGCCGAAAAGCTCACCGGTTTGGGCGACATGCTGTTCTCCAAGGTCGACTGGGGCAAGCCCCGCCGTATCCAGGGCTGTTTTGTCTCGGATGATGAGATCAACGAGATCGTCGAGTTCGTTAAGTCGCAAAGCGAGCCCGACTATCACGAGGAGATTCTGTCTGCCGTGGCGCCTGCTTCCATGTCCATGGCTGGTGGCGGCATTGTTCGCACGGGCGTTGCCGAGCCGCAGGATGACGACCCGCTTATCTGGGAGGCCGCCCATATTGTGGTGGAATCGCAGCTTGGCTCCACATCTGGCCTGCAACGCCGCCTCAAGGTTGGCTATGCGCGCGCCGGGCGTATTATGGACATGCTGGAAGAAAAGGGCGTCGTCGGCCCGCCCGACGGTTCCAAGCCGCGCGAGGTCCTGCTGGATGACGAAGGGCTTGCCGCGCTGGAGTCTGTCGACGCCGAGATGGTACGTGAAGATCGTGAGTTTGGAGGATTCTGATGGCTGCACGCTTTGGTGACATGCTGCTCGAGCAGCGTCGCCGGATGGGCCTTTCCATCCAGCAGGTCGCCAACACCATCAAAATCAGGCCGCAGATCATCGAGTTTTTCGAGACTGGTAATTTTGCATCGATGCCTCCGCGTGGCTATGCGCAGGGCATGATTTCGAGCTACGCTCGCTTTTTGGGGCTTAACCCGCGCGAGGTCGTCAACGCTTATTTTGACGACCTCATGGCATATGAACGCGATACCTCGCAGCAGGGCGGTCGTTTTCAGGATGCTGCCGGCTACGTTAACTCGCGTTCTTCGGTCGATAACGGTCGTTTTTTGATGGTTCAGGGTGGTCGTACGACACGGTACGGCCAGCGCCCTCCGCAAGCGGGCTATATCACCGAGACGGGCTCCAGCGAGGAAATTCGTTCTCAGCGAGATCGTTTTCGCAGTACGCCCCTGCCAGATGACCGTGCGCTTCCCGCCGCTCGCGGGTTGAGTCGCGATCCTCGCGCCGGTTACGGCGACGGTGGATACTCCGGTCGTAGCTATCGCGGAGTACCCGCCGGGCGTTCCCGCGATGGCTATTCCGACGCCGATACCACGCAGGTGACGCCGCGCCTCCGTTCGCAATCCCAGCCCTATGGGCAGCGCTCTTCGGCGCCTCGTTCTGGCCAGCGCGGCTATCAGGGCCGTGGCGAGCTTGCGCCGCGTCCGGGCCGGCGGGGTTCGCAGCGCCAGAGTAGCTATCGTGGTCGTCCCGATAGCGGTCGCGGCCGCATACCGCAGGGTAATGGTCGTGGTAGCTCCAATCGCGGACGCGGCGTTGGGCGCGCCTCTCAATACAACACGATCGATCCGCGCATTGTTTACGTCGGCATCGGTGCCGTGGTGCTACTGTTGATTTTGCTCATCGTGGTACTCCTGCGTGGTTGCGGCTCTGCTGCACCCGAGTCGACGCCCGAGACACCCGTTGCTACCAAGACGACGACTAAGAAATCTTCCAAGGAGACCGAATCCACTGACGAGGACGAAGACGCCGACGAGGCGACGGATGCGGCCGGTTCCGATGCCGCCAAGGCGACGGTGGAAAAGGAAGAGGACGAGGTCACCAAGGTCAAGGTCTCTGTTGCCAAGGGCAAGACCGCCTGGATCGAGGTCAAGGTCGACGGTAAATCGGTCTATGGCGCTCAAGCGACCGGTCCTTTTGAGCAGGAGTACACGCCCGAGTCCTCGATTGAGATCACCACGTCCAAGCCCTCCGATGTCACGGTCACCAAGAATGGTGAAAAGGTTCGCTATGACACCAAGACATCGGGTGTGGCGCGCGTGACCATTACCGTTCCCAAGAAGGAGACCGCCGACTCCGAGAACGGCGTTAATGCCGGCGGTACCGATAATGCCGACGGCACCGATGCCCAGTCTACCGTCGGCACCGACACGGCATCCGACGACCAGACAGTGAACAATACAGATGACTATTCGTACGACAGCTACTAAGGCTCCCCGTACCGAAAGGAAGAACCATGGCTAAAGATTCCAGCTTTGACGTTGTGTCCGAGGTTAACATGCAGGAGGTCGATAACGCCTTCCAGCAGACCGCCCGCGAGATTTCCCAGCGCTATGACCTTAAAGACTCCGGCGCCACCATCGAGCTTTCGAAGGGCGACAAGCTCTTTACGATTAACGCTCCGGCCGATTTTGTCTCCAAGCAGATCATCGATGTTTTGAGCTCCAAGCTCATCAAGCGCGGTATCGACCTCAAGGCTGTCTCTTGGGACACCCCGCAGGCGGCTTCGGGCGGTACCGTGCACGTGCTCGGTCATATCGTCGAGGGCATCGACCAGACGACCGCAAAGAAGATCAATAAAGACATCAAGGATCAAAAGCTTAAGGTCAAGGTGACCATCGAGGCCGATAAGCTGCGCGTTTCCTCGGCTTCTAAGGACGCTTTACAGACGGTGATTCAGTTCCTGCGCGAACAGGACTACGGCCAGCCGCTGCAGTTTACCAACTACCGCTAATTTACTCGAAAGGACCGCTCTCCAACATGGATACTCCGTTGGGTTCCGTACTCTATATCACGCTTGGCTGCGCCAAGAACGAGGTCGATACCGACCGCATGCGTTCGCTGCTGACCGCTGCGGGCTACGAGGAGGCATTCGATCCTCAGGATGCCGATATCGCCATTGTCAATACGTGCTCGTTTCTTACCTCGGCGACGTCTGAGAGCATCGAGACCACGCTCGAGCTCGCTAACGAGGTGCAGGACGGCGTTCGCTCCTGCCCCATTGTCATGTGCGGTTGCGTGCCGTCTCGTTACGGCGACGACCTGCCCGACGAGCTGCCCGAGGTCGCGGCATTTGTGAAGGCCGATGAGGAAGACGGTATCGTCTCTGTCATCGATGGCGTTCTTGGTGTGGAGCGTGAAATCGCTGCCTATATCCCGCAGGTCAAGCGTACCGTCGAGGGCGCTGTCGCCTACGTCAAGATCTCCGATGGCTGCAATCGTTTTTGCAGCTTCTGCATGATTCCCTACATTCGCGGTCGCTATCATTCGCGCAATGCCGAAAGCATTATCTCCGAGGTGCGCGACCTGGTTGCCGGCGGTGTGCGCGAGATCGTGCTGATCGGCCAAGACACGGGCATTTGGGGCACCGACTTTGCCGATGAGGACGCCGCTGAGGCCTCACCGCGCAATCTGGCGCAGCTGCTGCGTGCCGTCGCCGAGGCTGTGCGCCCGCACAACGTCTGGGTTCGCGTGCTCTATCTGCAGCCCGAGGGCATGACCGACGAGCTTATCGAGACGATTCGCGATACGCCCGAGGTATTGCCCTATATCGATATCCCCGTGCAGCACTGCGACGCGCGCATCCTCAAGGCCATGCGTCGCTCCGGTTCGCGTCAGGAGCTCGAGGAACTGTTCCGCGATCTTCGTGATCGTATCCCCGGCATCGTGATTCGCTCCACGGCCATGGTCGGCTTTCCGACCGAGACCGACGACGAGTTCCGTGATCTTATCGACTTTATGGACACCGTCGGCTTTGACTATACGAGCGTCTTTGCCTACTCGCGGGAGGAGGGCAGCCTGGCCGCCAATATGGAGGGCCAGGTCGATGAGGAGGTCAAGCTCGAGCGCGCCCAGGAGGCCATGGATCTGGCCGAGTCGCTGGGTTTTGCCGCCACGGCAGCCCATGTGGGCGAGCGCGCCCAGGTAATCGTCGACGGTATCGAGGAGACCGAGGACGGCGCCGAGCTGATCGGTCATGCCTGGTTCCAGGCGCCCGATTCCGATGGCGCGGTGCATCTGGACGCCAGCGAGGCGTCCGTGGGCGATATTTTGACCGTCGAGTTTACCGATAGCTTCTGCTATGAGCTTATCGGCCATGTTGTGGAGTAGGAGAGCGTCGTGGCAAACGAGAGCAATAAGGAACTGACGAGCGTTTGGACGCCCGCCAACATCGTGACGTGCGTTCGCATCGTCTTTATTCCGGTGTTCATGATCGTCTCGGCCCTGTCTCATGGGGCCGTTGCCGGTACGGACTGGAGCACCTTCGACGGCCCGCTCGCCGCCGCTGCCTTCATTCTGTATGTGATCCTGTCGTGCACCGATAAGGTCGACGGCTATCTGGCGCGCTCACGCAACGAGATCACCGATTTCGGCAAGTTCTTGGACCCCATCGCCGACAAGTTGCTGGTGTTCTCGGCCTTGCTGCTGTTCTTGGATTTTGGTGCGGTGACCGTGTGGTCCGTGTTCATTATCCTGTTCCGCGAGCTGTTGGTGAGCGCACTTCGCATGGTCGCGAGTGCTGCCGGTGTGGTCATTGCCGCCGATAAGCTCGGCAAGTACAAGACGGCGACCACGATGGTTTCCATCTGTGGCTATCTGTGCGTCTTTGCGATGGCCGGTCTTCAGCTGGGGCCGGCGTCGCTGCTGCTCGGTGTCTATTCGGTGTCGCGCTTCCTGTACGTCATCGCCGTCATTTTGACCATTATCTCGGGTGCCCAGTACTTCTGGAACTGCCGTAAGATCGTCTTTTCGGTCTAGGTCCTGGTGGGTATGACGGAGTCTTATTTGCAGATCGCCGCAAACAACGAGGAGCTGGCGCGCGATATTGTCGAGCGCGCGAGTGCCCGTGGCGTGACGGTGTCGACGGCGGAGTCGCTGACGGCGGGCATGATCGCCTCGACGATTGCCGATATCCCGGGTGCCTCGGCGGTGCTTCGTGGCGGTGCGGTGACCTACTGCGATGAGATCAAACATCGCGTGCTCGGCGTCGAGCAGGAAACGCTCGATCGGTTTAGCGCTGTGTCGCATCAGACGGCGCGTGAGATGGCCGCGGGCTCGCTGGACCTCTATCAGAGCGATGTCGCCGTGAGCGCAACGGGCTACGCTGGGCCCGGCGGCGGCACCGAGCAAGACCCCGCCGGCACGTTCTATATCGGCTGGGCGTATCGTGCAGCCGATGGGGGAGCGACGGTCGTTGAGTCTGCGCGCTGTCACTACGAGGGTGATCGGTCGTGCGTCCGCGCCTATGCGGTCGCTGAGGCTTTGGAACGCATTGTCCGCGTGCTCAATTCCATGGAATAGACGTGTTTTAAGGGGCCTTAGGGCCCCTTAATTGTGGAGATAGGGACCTTTGGCAAGGAATGCGCTTGCGCTGGCACATGTCTTTAATTTGTACAAGCACTCGTATTTGCGATTGGCATGGTCAAGCGTTTGGTCGGTGATTGGTCGGCGTTTGGTCGGGTTTTGGAATGGACGGGTGCATATGATGAACCTGAACGGTTGACCACGAACAGCCGTTCGTTTATCATCGATTCAGGTTGTTAAGAGGAGGGCTATTCATGGCCAAGAATTCAGGTCCCGTACGTACCGTTCATACGCGCACGACGGGTAAAGAGCGCGACGAGATGATCGCCACTACCAAGGCCGAGATCGAGAAGAAGTTCGGCCAGGGTTCTATTATGAGGTATGGCGACGGCGGTCCCGAGCTCGAGGTCGAGGCTATTCCGACGGGCTCTCTGGCGCTCGATGCCGCCTTGGGTATCGGCGGCGTGCCGCGCGGCCGTATCGTTGAGATTTATGGCCCCGAGTCCTCCGGTAAGACAACGCTTTCGCTCGAGATTCTTGCAGAGGCGCAGGCCATGGGCGGTGTCGTGGCTTTTATCGATGCTGAGCATGCGCTTGATCCCACCTACGCCGCGCGCATCGGCGTCGATATCGACGAGGTGCTGATTTCCCAGCCCGATACGGGTGAACAGGCGCTCGAGATCGTTGACATGCTTGTGCGTTCCGGTGCCATCGACGCCATCGTCGTCGACTCTGTTGCCGCTTTGACTCCGCGTGCAGAAATCGAGGGCGAGATCGGTGACACGACGGTGGGTCTGCAGGCTCGCTTGATGAGTCAGGCGCTCCGCAAGCTCGCCGGCTCGCTTGCCAAGTCCAACACAACCTGCATCTTCATTAACCAATTGCGCGAGAAGATCGGCGTCATGTTCGGCAACCCCGAGACCACCACAGGCGGCCGCGCACTCAAGTTCTTCTCTTCCGTGCGTATCGATATTCGCAAAATCGATACCATCAAGCTCAAGGACGAGGTTATCGGCAATCGCGTACGTGCCAAGGTCGTTAAGAACAAGGTGGCTGCTCCGTTCCGCTCGGCCGAATTTGACATCATGTATGGCACCGGCATTTCTAAAGAGGGCTCGATTCTGGATATGGCTGTCGAGTGCGGCATATGCAAAAAGATGGGGTCTTGGTTTGCCTATGGTGAGGACAAACTCGGCAACGGTCGCGAGGCCGCTAAGACGTTCCTGCGCGAGCATCCCGATTGCGCCGACGAGATCGAGCACAAGGTTCGCCTTGCCTGCGGTCTTGAGTATGACGATGATGCCCCCTCCGAGGTTGAGTTGACCGATCAGCCCGCCCCCGAGGAGTTTGACGAGCTGTATGCCATCGATGGCTCCGCGATGCTCGACGATGACGACGAGTAACGGATGCCGACATGTCGTATACGGTGACCGAGGCTAGGGTCGTTTTTCCGGATAAGAAGACGGCCTCCTCGTTCTCGAGCGGTTATGCGTCTAAAAAGCCCTGTGCACATATCGATTGCGATCTGGAGGGCGGTTTTGAACGGTCCATTTGGATTCCCGTGCGTGTGGCACGTGTGTACGTTCAGAACCGTCTCGATCTTCCCTGCGACTGGGATGACTTTCGCGAGGCGGTACAGCTTATCGAATGCAAGTGTGCGCTCACCATGGTGACCGAGATGCTTTCGCGTCGTGATCATGCTACAGGCGAGGTGCGCGATAAGTTGGCGCGCTATGGCTTTCGTCAGCCCGCGATCGACTTTGCCGTCAATCGTGCCATCGAGTATCGTTTTTTGGATGAGAACCGCTTTTGCTCGTACTTTATCGAGGAGCGTAAGCGTCGTGGTTGGGGACAGCGCAAAATCGAGACTGAACTCAAGCGTCGCCATGTTGCACTTGATGAGATTCCAGGGTATCCCGAGGCTTATTTTGCCGAGGATGACGACTTGGCTCGCGCATCGGCTTTGCTCGCTAAGCGTCGCGTTCCCGAGGCACGTGCATTCGAAAAGCTCGTCAGATTTTTGATGGGCAAGGGCTTTTCCTATCACATTGCCGCGGATGCCGTTAAGGAGCGCCTTGATGCCTTAAGCGAGAAATGCGACGTTTAAGCATGCGCACGTTACGCCCCTGCCGTTCACCGCTCGATAGGCGCCGTGCTGGGTGCGTCAATTTGACAGTTGTTGCGGTTCAACGTAGGATAATTACTGTCATTTGCATTGTGATATGTGCTCATCTGCGATGAGTTTGTTTATATGTTTATCTGTATCCGACCCGCATAAGCTGCGCCCATATTACTCAAATGTCGCGAGCCGTTCGTATGGACGGTTCGCTTTGTTGTGTAACGAATCCATAAAAAGGAGTGAGCATGCCGCTTATCATTGCAGCGCTCGTTGGCATTGTTTTGGGTGCCATCGTCGCCATTGCCTACATGCGCACCGCCAAGCAGGGTAGTCTTCACGAGGCCGAAGAAAAGATTCAGTCGGCACACGCGCAGGCAGAGTCCCTGATCGGTGATGCTAAGCGTCAGGCCGAGACCCTCAAAAAAGAGGCTCTGCTTGAGGCTAAGGAAGAGATCATCAAGAACAAACAGGCCGCCGAGGCCGAGGACAAGCAGCGTAAGAGCGAGATTCGCGCGCTCGAAAATCGCGTGATGCAGCGCGAGGAATCGCTCGACCGACGCAACGATGCGCTCGATAAGCGCGAGCATCAGCTGTCCAGCCAGGCCGGTCAGGTCGAGAAGCGCTCTCGCGAACTTGAGGAGCTTTGCGCCAAGCAGACCTCCGAGCTCGAGCGTATTGCCGACCTTACGCGCGAGGATGCTCACAAGGAGCTGCTCGACAAGGTCCGCGGCGAGGTTACCCATGAGGCGGCCACCATCATCCGTGAGTCCGAGCAACAGGTCCGCGCCGAGTGCCACAAGACCGCTCAGGAGATTCTCTCCCTGGCGATCCAGCGTTGTGCCGCCGACCATACCGCCGAGGTCACCGTCACGTCCGTTCATATTCCCTCCGATGACCTTAAGGGCCGCATCATCGGTCGCGAGGGTCGTAACATCCGTACTTTCGAGCAGGTTTCCGGCGTCAACCTTGTGATCGATGACACCCCCGAGACTGTCGTGCTTTCGAGCTTTGATCCGGTCCGTCGTGAGACCGCCCGCGTGGCGCTCGAGAACCTCATTGCCGACGGTCGTATTCACCCCGCCCGCATCGAGGAGATGTACCACAAGGCTGCTGACTTGGTTCAGCAGCGTGTGCTCGAAGCCGGCGAGCAGGCCGCCTTCGATACCGGAATCCACGACCTGCATCCCGAGATCGTCAAAACCCTGGGCGCCCTGCGCTACCGCACCTCGTTTGGTCAGAACGTGCTACAGCACTCGCTTGAGGTCTCCGACCTGTGCGGCATCATGGCCTCCGAGCTTGGTCTGGATGTTGTGACCGCCAAGCGCGCGGGTCTTCTGCATGACCTGGGCAAGGCCATCGACCACGACGTTGAGGGTCCGCATGCTGTGATTGGTGCCGAGCTTGCCCGCCGTTATGGCGAGAAGCCCGTTATCGTCCACGCAATCGAGGCCCATCATGCCGATGTCGACCCCAACACGGTGCTCGACGTTCTGGTCCAGGCTGCCGATGCTGTTTCCGCTTCTCGTCCCGGCGCCCGTCGCGAGTCGGCCGAGAGCTACATCAAGCGCCTTGAGAAGCTCGAGGAGATTGCCAACTCTCATGACGGTGTCGAGCGTACCTATGCTATGCAGGCCGGTCGCGAGGTCCATGTCATGGTTCAGCCGGACAAGATTTCCGATGCCCAGTCCACGGTGCTTGCGCACGATATCGCCCATCAGATCGAGGAAGAGATGGAGTATCCCGGTCAGGTGCGCGTTGTCGTGATTCGCGAGAGCCGTGCCGTCGATATCGCTAAATAACATGAACGACGCGAACGAGCTCATCTCATTTATCGCGTCGATGTCGGGGGAGGGCAACCTTCGCGTCGAGGAAAACCTTGGCGAGGGGTATGTCCGCCTCCGCGTTTCGGAAGCCGAGCGCCGTCAGGCCAAGCATGACATTCAGCATGTAGAGGACATTGTCATCGAGATGCTGCGTAATGCTCGCGATGCCGGAGCCGATAAGGTCTATCTAGCCACGACCAAGGAGGAGGGTGTTCGTACCCTCCTCTTCCTGGATAACGGTTCGGGTGTGCCGCAGGATATGCAGGAGCGTATCTTCGATGCCCGTGTCACCTCCAAGCTCGAGAGCATGAAGATGGACCGTTGGGGTGTTCACGGTCGTGGTATGGCGCTGTTCTCTATCAAGCAGAACACCGATGAGGCACGCGTTGTTACATCGGGCGTCGATTTGGGCTCAGCGTTTAAGGTGTGCGTTGATACCGATCGCTTGGCTGAGCGCGCCGACCAGTCGAGCTGGCCTCAGGCGGTTAAAGACGAAGACGGCCGCTATGTATGCGCTCGCGGTCCTCACAACATCATTCGCGCAGCCTGCGAGTTTGCCCTTGAGGAGCTGCGCGACTGCGACGTGTATCTGGGCTCTCCGTCCGAGATCGCTGCCACCCTGTATGCCCAGGCTTCCAGTCGTCTCGATACGTCACGCCTGCTCTTTATCGATGACGAGTGTGAGCTTCCGGTTATCGATCGTTTAGGTCTCGCTTCGGATGCCGAGGATTTTATCCGGATTTGCTCCGGGCTGGGTCTCGAGATGTCCGAGCGTACTGCCCACCGTATTCTGTCAGGACAGATTAAGCCCGTTCGCGGTGTGTGCGCGCGTCTGCTGCGCGAGCGCGATTCCACCTCGCATTTGCCGGCTCCAGTCGATCTTGCCAAGGACCGTCGAGGCCTTCGCATTGCCAAGGATGACATGGCGCAGTTTTCGCGTGCTGTCGAGCGCGACTTCAATGACCTCGCCGCCCGGTATTACCTCAATCTGTGCGGCGACCCTAAGATTCGCGTTTCACGTGATCGCATCACCGTGACGTTCGATCTTGCCAAAGAGGAGTAGCATCTTTACCGAGTCCGCTCGGTACGATACAGTTATTGCAGTTAAAACGTACTTTTAAACGCAGGAGTTTCTTCATGGATTGCCTGAAGGTATCAAGCAAATCATCGCCCGCGTCCGTTGCCGGCGCCATTGCCGGTATGGTCAAAGATGGCGTTCCCGTCAACATTCAGTGCGTCGGTGCCGGCGCCGTCAACCAGGCCATAAAGGCCGTTGCCATTGCGCGAGGTTTTTTGATTCCGACTGGCTTTGATGTCTCTTGTGCGCCGGTGTTCTCTGACATCCTCATTAACGGGGAGTCTCGCACGGCAATCCGTCTCTCTATCTACGTTCACCAGATTAATCGGGCTGCTATGGACAATGTCGTCATGGACGACGTTAAGCCTGTTGCGTAAGCGAGTTTTCGCACGTTTGTAGCACCTTTGTGCCCCGTCGATATCATCGTTAGGATGTAAGCTCATGGACCAGCGCTTCGTACGCGATATTCTTGCCGGTAAAACCTATTTTATCCGCACATTCGGCTGCCAGATGAATCAGCACGACTCCGAGCGCGTGAGCGGTTTGCTCGATTCCTATGGCTGTCTTATGGCGCTCGATCCGGAGCATGCCGATATTGTCGTATTCATGACGTGCTGTGTGCGCGAGGCTGCCGATACGCGCCTGTATGGTCAGTGCAATTCCTGCAAGAGTCTTCCTCCTTCTCCTTCGGGCAAGCGTGTGGTCGCCGTGGGTGGCTGCATCGCTCAGCGCGATGGCGAGGGCTTGCTCACCAACGTCGATAACGTCAACGTTATTTTTGGTACGCATTCGATTGCGCACGTGGCGGAGCTTATCGCCGAGGCGTTTATGGATGGCAAGCGCCATATCCGCACGAATGAACATGAAGATACGGACGCTATGAGTATGCCGTGGCATCGCGAGACGCAGTATCATGCATGGGTGCCCATCATGACGGGCTGCAACAACTTCTGCACGTACTGCATCGTGCCGTACGTCCGTGGTCGCGAGAAGAGCCGCCCCTTCGAGGAGATTGTCGACGAGGTGACGGGTCTGGTGCGTCAGGGTGTGCGCGAGATTACGCTGCTGGGACAAAACGTTAACTCCTACGGTCGCGATCTCTTTGGCAAGCCGCGCTTTGCCGACCTGCTGCGCGCCGTGGGTGATACGGGCGTCGAGCGTATCTTCTTTACTTCTTCGCACCCCAAGGATTTGCTTCCCGAGACCATCGATGCTATGGCCGAGACACCTGCCGTTATGCCGCAGCTTCACCTAGCCGTTCAGTCGGGTTCCACGCGTATCCTTAAAGAGATGAATCGTCGGTACACGCGCGAGGATTATCTGGGCCTGGTCGATCGCATTCGTAACCGTATGCCCGAAATTGCGCTTTCGACCGACATCATCGTGGGCTTCCCGGGCGAGACCGAGCAAGACTTTGAGCAGACGCTCTCGCTTGCCGAGACGGTTCGCTATGCCCAGGCCTACACGTTTATTTACTCCAAGCGCGCCGGTACCCCGGCAGCTGAGATCTATGATCCCACCCCGCATGAGGTTATCCTTGAGCGCTTTAACCGTCTGGTCAAGGTTATCGAGACGACGGCATACGAGTATAACCAGGGCGAGCTTCACACCGTGGTGCCTGCGCTTATTGAGGGCACGAGCAAGAAAAACGACGCTGTCCTTCTTGGTAAAAGTCCTAAGAACCAGACAGTGCATGCGCCGATTCCCGCTGGCTATTGCATCGATCAGCTTATCGGCAAAATCGTCGACGTTGATGTGGATGTCGCCAAGACGTGGTATCTGTCTGGCTCCGTTGTGGGTGAGCCTCGCTAATGGTTTCCCCCGGCACAAACCTTTCTGCCGTAGCGATCGTCGGTCCGACGGCGGTCGGCAAGAGTGATGTTGCCGACCGCCTGGCTGCTCGTCTGTCGTCTGAAGTGTTATCGTGTGACGCGATGCAAATCTATCGCGGTATGGATATCGGTACGGCCAAGATGATGCCTGAGGAGTGCTCGGTGCCCCTGCGCCTTGTCGATATCGTGGACCCGGGCGTCGCGTATTCTGCTGCGCTCTATCAGTCTGATGCCCGGGCGCATATCGAGCGTTTGCTTGGTGAGCAACGGCTTCCGGTCTTTTGCGGCGGCACGGGCTTGTATCTTAAGGCTGCACTCGATGAAATGGATTTTCCTTCGGGAGAGCTCAAGGACGAACGTCGCACGGGTTATCAGGAGCTTGCCGAGCGTATTGGCGAGAAAGCATTGCATGCCCTGCTTGCCGAGCGTGATCCGGAATCGGCTGCCGTGATTCATCCTCATAACGTGCGCCGCGTGATCCGTGCGCTCGAGATGCACGATGACGGTGTGTCGTATGCCCAGCAGAAGTCGAAATTCAGCGTTCCACGTGAGCGTTATCATGCCTTGTGGTTTGGTCTGACGCGTAGCCGTGAAGTGCTGTATGAGCGCATTAACCTGCGTGTCGACCTTATGTTTGAGCAGGGGCTGGTTGATGAGGTCCGTGGCCTTATGGACCAGGGCCTGGGTGATGCACTCACGTCGATGCAGGCAATCGGTTACAAAGAGATTATTGATGCCTTGCGAGGCGCTATTACCATGGATGAGGCCCGCGAGCTTATCAAGATGCGCTCACGTCGCTATGCCAAGCGCCAACTTTCCTGGTTTAAGCGTGACGACCGCATCGTGTGGTTCGATATGGATGAGTTTACGATCGATGAGGTCGTCGATGATATCTACCGTCGTGTTGAGGCTGCCTAATGGCACGTTTTCCCTTGGTTCCCACGGCGCCTGAACCTGAGCGTGCCGTCTTGGTTGGTGTTGAGTGGCGCGATAACGCCTGGCCGCTCGACCGTTCGCTCGACGAGCTCGAGCGCTTGGCTCACACTGCTGGAGCCCAATGCGTGGCACGCTTGTCTCAGCGTCTGGTTAAACCTTATCCCAAATCGTTTATCGGCTCCGGTAAGGTCGAGGAGCTATGCGGTTTGGTGCATCGTATGGATGCGGATGTTGTAATCTTCGACGACGACTTGACTCCTTCACAGCAGTCCTATCTTGAGAAAGCCGTGGGCGAACCGGTCAAGATTATTGACCGTACGGCGTTGATTTTGGATATCTTTGGCCTGCATGCTCAGACGCGTGAGGGTCGCTTACAGGTACAGCTGGCTCAGTTGCAGTATCTGCTGCCCCGTCTGCGAGGTATGTGGAGCCACCTTGCTAAGGAACAGACGCGTGGCGGCATTGGATCGCGTTTTGGCCAGGGCGAAAGCCAGCTCGAGGTCGACCGTCGCCTGATTCGCGATAAGATCGCAGCTCTTCGACGCGAATTGAAACAGGTTGAACAACGTCGTGATGTGCAATCGAAAAGCCGTATTGAATCGCCGGCGTTTCGCGTAGCGTTGGCTGGCTACACCAATGCCGGTAAGTCGACGTTGCTTAATCGATTGACGGGATCCACGGTACTTTCGCAGGATAAGCTGTTTGCCACGCTCGATCCTACGACGCGTTCGTATCGTTTACCCGGTGGCCGTGGCATGACGATCACTGATACCGTTGGCTTTATTCAAAAGCTGCCCCATGGCCTGGTCGACGCGTTTAAATCTACGCTTTCCGAGGTGCTCGGCGCCGATTTGGTTCTTAAAGTTGTGGATGCTTCCGATGAGGATTACGAACGTCAGCTTGAGGCGGTTGATCGTGTCCTTGACGAGATTGGTGCCGGTGAGCGCCTGACGCTTACCGTGTTCAATAAAATCGATCTGCTCGATAGCGTCGACCGCTTGAGCTTTCGCCGGCGCTATCCCGAGGCGGTATTGTTCTCGGCTCAGACGGGTGAGGGCGTTGATGACTTAGTCGATCGCATCGCTCGTGAAGCGGCCGCTACGGACGTGTTGCTCTCGGCCGATATCCCGTATCGAGAGGGCGCGTTAATCACGCTCGTGCACGAACAGGGAACCCTTCTGCACGAGGAATACCTCGAGGACGGCGTTCGTATTGTGGCAAAGCTTCCAGCCCGTATCGCACCGCGTCTCGAGCGTTATCGAACAGAGTAAATCAGCTCCAGTACACCCAAGATAACCGGTTGATGAAGCAGGTAGAACGGCAGCGCATGGCGCCCGAGACTTGCGAGCGCCGGGATGGGATTCGCATAGGCCCATCCCGGCGCCTCATAGTTTGCTTCCTGAGTCGTGTGGGCGGCAAAGAAGCCTACAAGGTACATAAATAAGAATGGTATGACTGGATAGTAATCACCAGAGACAAAGTCTGGGCTTGGGAAACCCAGCCAAGCTAAATAGGGGATAGGATAAACCGTTTTAGGAATGCTCCAGGTAAGGGTAAAGAGTGTGAGGCAAATTGCTAAACCCCATACCGACGGCACTTTAACGATCACCGGACGCGCGAGCGCGACAATGGCGGTGCAGGCCGCCATGCAGAACATGATGCCGAAGTTCACCGAGTCATCGACTGAGACGAGCGTCGTCGCGACCCATACAACAAAAGCGGCAGCGGCATATTTGACGGCACGCTTGATGTTGTTGCGCGAGAGGGTGCACATCCAGCCGGCAATAAACAAAAACACCCAACTGATGCTGGCACGCCAGATGTCTTGGAAGATGGTCTGAGTAAACCAGGGCATATCCCAACCATAAAGATAGGCAAGATCGTAGCAAGCATGAAATCCTGCCATCGACAGCATGGTAAATCCGCGAATGGTATCAAAGACCGTGATGCGGTTTTGCATTACGAGAACCGGCGCATCAATCCAACAACCTTGCCCAGGATCGTCGGATTTGTCGCATAGATGGGCTCCATGGTGTCGTTTTCGGGCTGCAAGCGAACTCGTCCCTGCTCCTTGTAGAACGTTTTGACCGTTGCGGAGCCATCGATCATGGCCACAACGATCTCGCCATTCATGGCACTCTTCTGTTCGCGAACGATGATATAGTCGCCGTTAAGGATACCGACGTTAATCATCGAATTGCCGTGGACCTCGAGGATAAAAGACCCCTGGTCCGTTGCGATCTCGGTCGGGATGGTAAAGGTGTCCTCGATATTCTGCTCGGCAAGGATGGGGATCCCCGCGGCGACACGGCCCACGAGGGGTAGCGATACGGTTCCGCGGGGTGCCGTGGGCTCATCGGACTTTGAGATGGAGACGGAGGCTCCGTCCTCGTCAAAGAGCTCTAGGGCACGAGGCTTGGTGGCGTCACGTTTGAGCAGGCCGCGTGCTTCCAGTGCGGAGAGATGCGCATGTACGGTGCTAGGGGAGGAAAGACCCACAGCCGAAGCCATCTCACGCACGCTGGGCGGATAGCCCTTTTCCTGCTGATACTCCTTGATGAAGTCGTAAATCTGCTGCTGTCGCTTGGTAATTTTGCGAGCCATCAGGGATTCCTCTCTACCTAACCCAAACAAATGTTCTATGTTTGCTTGACAGGAACAACTGTTCGAAGATAATAATAACCGAACACTCGTTCCCGCGCTAGACTTTTTTGTCCTCGCGGCTTGATAAAACAGTTCTCGTCAAAAAACGCGAGAGGAGAACATGATGAATGCAACGGATATGGTCCAGGGAAACCTCGCCCTTAAGCTCGAGACGCCTGCGGCGCCGGCTTTCACGGTTGTCAAAGGCGGCCGATCTGGTTTTCAAACACTGCCCGGAAAGCCCGTCCGCAGCCAGTGCGTCGCCACGACTTCGGCCCCCGTTGCTCTGAAGGCCTCGACGATTGTCGCCCTGGCCGTTGCGCTCACGCTCTTCTTTGTACTTGCTACCTCGATCTTCAGCGCTCGTCACGCCGCATATGCCGAATCGGCATCTAACGTTACCTATGAGACCGTCCGTGTTCAGTCTGGCGATTCCTTGTGGTCGCTTGCTCAGGAGCATTCCGTTGACGGTCTTTCTACGCAGGAGACTTCTGACATAATTCGCAGTGTCAATCATCTGGAGCATGGGTCACTCGATGCGGGTGTCGTTCTTAAAGTTCCTTCGCGTTCGTAAGATTTAAACTCCGGCACATGGTACCCTTGTTATCGTTTTGGAGGAGGTACCATGCGCTGTCCCAGATGCGGCAATGCACATACCCGTGTTGTCGATTCCCGTATGCAGGAATCTAATAACACCATTAAACGCCGTCGTGAATGTTGTTCGTGCAACTATCGCTTCACAACATTCGAGCGATGCGAAGACCCCATCGAGGTCATCAAATCTGATGGGTCAAGGCAGCGGTTCGATCGCAATAAGCTGCTGGTCGGCTTAATGCGCGCTACGATTAAGCGCGACATCGACACGAAAAAGCTCAATGAGCTCATCGATGACATCGAGGTGGAGCTGCGTTCCCGTACGCTGACGGCTGTTACGTCCCACGACCTGGGCGACATGGTGCTTAAGCGCTTGGCCAAGATCGACAAGGTGGCCTACATTCGCTTTGCCTCGGTCTATCGCGATTTCAAAGACATCGATGAGTTTTTGCAAGAGCTCGACAAGCTAAGGTGATTTTATGTCCAACATTACGGTCAACATTAAGCGTCTCGACCCTACGATCGAGCTTCCCAAATACGCCCATCCCACAGATGCCGGTTTGGACCTCCGTGCCAATGAGGACTGTACCCTTAAGCCCTTCGAGCGACGCTTGGTCTCTACCGGCCTTGCGATCGCGCTGCCCGATGGATACGCTGGCTTCGTTCAGCCTCGCAGTGGCCTGGCTATTAAGCAGGGTCTGTCTATAGTCAACACGCCCGGTCTTATAGACGCCCACTATCGAGGTGAGCTTAAAGTCATCCTTATCAACCTGGATCCATCCAATGAAATCCAGATCAACAAGGGTGACCGAATCGCTCAACTCGTCATCCAAGAAGTTCCCACGGTCAATCTCGTGGAGGTAGACGAACTAGACGAAACCGACCGAGGCAACGGAGGCTTCGGCTCCAGCGGCGTCGCCTAGTCGTTTACGTACTGTCCGCTGACCAGCCCGACCCGCCTATATATCATCCCATGCTCAAACATTCTCGCGGGGGCGCTCGCATCCCTCCCGCCCGCCTCTCACACATATCGTTCCATGCTCAAACATTCTCGCATCGCTTCGCTCGCTGCGAAACTGCGCGTGGAACGATATGTGTGAGAGGCGGGCGGGCGGCTACTCGCTTGAAAATTATTTACATTCTAGTAAGTCAATGCGACAAAGGAACAGTCCCTTTGTCGCATTGACTTACTACATTTGAATTTTCCGGTTTTGCCTTTGCAGATTCTAATGGTGGGGAATCTGGTATAGCTGCTAATACGTAAACGCAGCTTACCCGTGGGAGGCCCCTATATATCGTCCCGCGCGCAGTTTCGCAGCGAAGCGAGAATGTTTGAGCACGGGATGATATATAGGGGCCTCCCACGGGTAAGCGGACATTAAGACCCTAGCGGATATGAGCGGGTTTTCCGCCCCAGTAGAAGCGGCAGAAGGCTCGTTTGCGCTTTTGGGGCTTGCCTACAAGTTCCATGGTTGCGATGGCGATGTCCTCGGCCGCGTGTGGACGGCGTAGCACTTCGCCATTGATGAGCAGTGCCTTGAGCGACTCGGGATGGTCGTGGAGATGGCGCAGCGTCACGATGAGCTCGCGTGCGGTGGTGACATGCATGCTGGCGCCCAAGTCGGTGAGCATGGTGGTATTGGCCTTTTCCTGGCCATAGGACTTGCCCAGCAGAATCATCGGTAGGTGTGCACACAGGCATTCGGTAACAGTGAGTCCGCCCGATTTGAGAATGGCCAGATCGCATCCGTGCATGAGCGCTGCCATGTCATCGACATAGTCAAGGACCGTGACGTTTTCGAGTTTCATGGCTTCGAAGAGCGTTTTCAGGCGCGTGGCGTATTCCGTGTCCTTGCCCGGCAAAAAGACAAAGTGCATGTCCTCGAAGCTACGGAGGAAGGGGAGGGTGTGGTCCATCGCCGCGCGAAAGCGAACGTACGGTTGAGGTAAACTGGCGCCGGCCATTACCAGCACAATGGTCTTGTCGGTAGGGAGATTGAACTTCTCGAGTTCTTCCTTACGATTGTAATCCGTGTCAAATCCAGCGCGAATAGGGATGCCCGTAATGCGTATCTTTGCCTCAGGTACCTTGCGTGGGCGGAGCGTCTCGGCCATAAACTCGTTTGCCACGCAGAATAAGTCAGTGTCCTTATGGGGCCACCAGCCCTCGACTTCGTAATCGGTCGGCACGCAAATGACGGGATAATCGATGCCCGTAATGACGCGCGCACCAACCGCAACGTTGGCTGCCGTGATATGTGTGGCGACCACGGCAATAGGCCTACGAGTGCGAACGTATTCGTTAAATGCGGGGAACATAATGCGCGACCATGCCGTGCCGCCGCCCCAAAGCAGGTGTCCGGTAAGGGTATATCGCCAGGTCAAGTCATAAATTGGGCGTGTGGCGCCGGTAAACGATGCGGCCGTTTTGTTGCCGTCGAATTTTATGCGTCCAAAATCGAGGATATCCAAGACCTCAATCTCGACATCCTGCGGTATGCCCTTGGTGCCGCGTATAAGCTCGAATGCTTGCGCGATAGCGTTTGCTGCCGCTTTGTGTCCCGAACCAACCGATGCGTGGACAATGGTCACTAAGGGCTTTTGTCCAGGTGACGGCATCAATTGTTCCGATTGGGGGGCGCTTTGCGTGGGCAGGGGAGCGTCATTGCCCATCTGCGTTTGATCCATCGATAACTCCCCTTCATCGTTGTTTCGCAAAGAATCATTGTAGTGCATGACTGTCATGTTCTCCTAAATTTGGGTATGAGCGCAAAGAACGCCAATGTTTCGATGAGAGGACACTCCATGACTACCAATCAGCCGATCGATGTTGCGATTATCGGTGGCGGCCCAGCGGGCTATGCTGCAGCCATTTATGCTGCGCGATCCAACCTAACGACGACCGTGATTGAACAGGGCATGTCGGGAGGACAGATCGCCACAACCAATGAGGTCGAGAACTATCCGGGCATTCCGCTCTTGAGCGGCGCCGAACTCGGCGAGCGTTTTCAGCAGCATGCAGAGGGCCTGGGAGCACAGGTTGCATGGAGCATGGTTACGGGTATCGATTACGATGCGGATGCGGCGCTGTTTACGGTGCATCACGATACGGGCGATACGCTGGCCTCGAGTGTTATCGCTTGCATGGGCGCCACGCCGCGCTCTGCTGGTTTTGTTGGCGAGGATACGTATCGCGGTCGCGGCGTTTCGTATTGTGCGACGTGTGACGGCATGTTCTTTCGTGGCAAACAGGTCTTTGTCATTGGCGGCGGTAATGCTGCCTGCGAGGAAGCCCTGTTCTTATCAGAAATTGCCAGCAGCGTGACCATCGTCTTGCGCCGCGATCAGTTCCGTGCTCCCGATGGCGTGGTTCAAAAGGTGCTCGCTAAAGATAATGTTTCTGTTAGGTACCAAACTAGTATTGTGGAGCTATCGGGCGAGGCCATGCCTACAACTATCACGTTTAAGGACAACGCCACTGGTGATACCTATTCCGAGTTCTTTGATCCTGGCTCGTTTGGCATCTTTGTCTTTGCCGGAACACAGCCCCATACTGAGCTTGTACAGCATCTGGTGGATCTGGCGCCTGACGGCGGTATCGTTACCGACGACTCGATGGCCACGCGCACGCCGGGTTTGTTTGCTGCCGGCGATATCCGTTCCAAGCGTTTACGCCAGGTTGTGACCGCCGTTTCGGACGGAGCCATAGCGGCTACCAGCGCATACGCCTTCTTACGAGGATAAGTACGATAATATATCTTATGTAAGGTTGCTATCTTTATACAAAGTGGTTGGACGGTGCGTCAATGTGCTGTCCAACCACTTTTACTTAGCGGCTATGTGGTATGCAAAACTAGATAATCTAGAATACAATATAGAAAACGAACGGAGGCCTCTTATGAACCACGTCAAACATGTTATCCCGATGTCCGATACATCGGTCAGCATTAAGCCGGAGGATATTCAGCCGACGGTGCTGCCGGATGCATTTATTCAGTCCGATATGGTGGGTAAACTCAATGCGTTGAGCCTGCCACGCTATGACCAGCTGCCCAACGTAACGCTCTATCGCGATCAGGTTATTGAATATGTTGCACTGTGGATGGAGCCGCTTTCGATTTGCGTAGAGCAGCCCGTTATCACGCCTTCGATGATCAATAACTACGTAAAGGTCGGTCTCGTTCCTGCTCCGGTTAAAAAGCAGTATGGCCGCGAGCAGATTGCGCGTCTCATTGCCATTTGTATCTTTAAGCAGGTGCTGCCCATCGCTGCGGTTCAGGCGCTCTTTAATATTCAGCGCTTGAGCTACGACGCTCCGACGGCCTTCGATTATGTAGTCGATCAACTTGAGGCATCGATTCGTGCGGCTTTTTCCCTTGAGCAGACTCCCGTGCCCGATACCGCACATCAGGTTACGCGCGAATCGCTGCTCGTACGTAGTGCGGTATCGTCCTTCGTTTCGAAGGCGTACCTGATGAGCTACCTCAAGTTCAATGGGTTTAATAGCTAGGCGACGTATAGCGCGGGCGGGATAAAGAGCCATCAGTCACTTTGTCCCGTCCGCGTTTTTGCTTGGTTGAGCTTTATTGGCCCGAAGCCATGCCCATGCCGTAGCCGATGATGAGACCATGCATCTCGGCGTAATAGGAATCTAGGCCGTTGCAGGGCATGATGATAGTCTTGGAGCCTGGCCAGTGCTCCACAATGCGGTCGGCAAGCGCCTGGGCTCCAGCTTCGTTCTCAACGTGATCGATGATGACCTCGCCGCCCGTGAAACCCTCGGCCTCCATGGTGTCAACAATCTTGGTGAGCATCTTCTTTTCGCCACGCGTATGCCCAACGAGTTCAATTTCGCCCGCTTCGCTCGCCGTGCCCAAAATGCGGATGTTGAGCTTGTTGGCAATAACACCGGCCGCCTTGGGGATACGTCCGGCCTTCGCAAGGTTTTCGTAATTGCATAAACTAAAGAGGATCTTGCTGTTCTGCTCCAAGCTATCGAAGTAGGCGCAGGCTTCCTCAAAGGAGGCATCCGGTTTACTTGCAAGATAGCGATCAAACAGTAAGAAGATCAGGTCCATCTTGCCGCCTGCTGCGCGCGAATTAACCAGGTGAATCTTACGATTGGGCTCTTCGGCAAGCACCATGTCACGCGCAGTGGCCGCGGCATTGTAGCTTCCCGAGACGCCCTCGGAGATGGGCATGCAGATCGTCTTGTCGGCGAGCTTAAAGAGCTCAGCCCACTCCCCTACGCTTGGGCAGGAGCTCGATGATGCGCTGGATTCCGATTGAATGGCAACATTAAGCTCGTGAACATCGAGCGAGAGATCGTCGACAAATTCACGCTCCCCCACTCGGATCTTAAGGGGTGCAAATGCAAAGGTGGTATGAGGTGCGGTTGGTTGCCAATCGCGAAGATTGCAGCTCGAATCTGAGATGAGTGCCCAGCTCATTGAGGGTCCTTTCTAGTTGTTCCTCAACAATTATAGCTATCTTTTGGACAGATGCTGCGCATATCTAGTATTCAAAACTAGATTGTAGTTTACACACAAAATGGGCGGTCGAGATAAAACAATGGACCTCGCTCCCAAAGGATACGAGGTCCACTTTCGTTAGCTGAGTTAAAAGACTTAATAGCGAACGAAAATATAATTGTTGTTCATGCCAGCGGCAACAGAGCTGATGATAACGCCCGTGCTGTAGTCGGAAGCATGGATCATCTGGCCGTTACCAATGTAGATGCCGGTGTGGTAAGAGTTAACAACGACGTCGCCAGGCTGAGGATCAGAAACACGGGGCCAACCCATGAAGGTGCCGGTAGTGCCCAGGCGGCAGTAGCGGCCGGTGAGGCAGTAGCTTACAAAGCCGGAGCAGTCAAAGCTGTTCGGGCCAATGCCGCCCCAGGAATAAGCGCAACCAAGCTTGCTATAAGCGCGAGAGACAACGCTGCCGCCGTCAACGGACTGGCTCGGCGCGGAAGGGGCCGGTGCCGGGGCGGGCGTGGAGGGCTGCGGCGTGGGAGCAGGAGCGGGCGCGGGCGCAGGCGTGTTGCCGCCGCCGTTGTTGGTCGTACCGCCACCATTGTTGGTGTTCTCGGTCGTACCGGCGGTGTCGTTGCTCACCGTGGCCTTTTCGGCGGTGCTGGCATTTATGCCAGCCTGCAGCGCGGCGTTCGCCTCGGCCTCGGCAGCAAGCTCGGCCTGCAGCTGTGAATCCAGGGAGTTCACGACACTCTGGGCCTCAGCCTGCTGGGCGTTGAGTTCGTCGACCTTCTTCTGCGTCGCGGCGACGTTCTTCTCCTGCTCGGCCTGCTTATCGGTGAGCTGCTGCTTAAGGTCCTTGACCTCCTGAATGGTCTGGGCCTGCTTGTCGGAAACCTTGCCGTAGTAGAACAAACGGTTGAGCATATCGCCCAGATCGTCGACGCCCGTCAGAACCTGAAGGAGACTCAGACCGCCGGTCTTGTACTCACCGGCAACGTAGCTCGAAAGCTTTGCCTGGCCCTCGGCAATCTCTTGCTGCTTTTGCGTGATCTCGCCTGCAGTCTGATCAAGCTCCTGCGTCTGAGCGGAGAGTTCTTCATGAATTTGCTGGGTTTGCGTACCGATCTGCTCGAGTTTGGTACGAGCAGCGGCAAGATCGGACGCGGTATCGGCATAGGCAGGAGCCGCGAGGCCCAAGCCCAAAACACAAGCGAGGGTTGCCGTAGCTGCGCAGCGTGCCATGTTTTTGTGCGTGTTTGCTGTGCGCATGGAGCTTCCTTTCCGGTATCTAAGGGTAGCGGCTAGTCCACCGTTACCAGGCTAAAGAGCTCAACGTCCTCGTTAGAAGGCGTGAGCTTCTTGCGCGGATTAAGAAACGCAAGCTCAAGGATACAACCATAACCTACGAGCTTTGCGCCCATATCTCGCACCAGTTTACCTGTTGCCTCGACGGTTCCGCCCGTCGCGACCAAGTCGTCCAGAATCAACACGGTATCTTTAGAGCTGATGGCATCGACGTGAATCTCAATCGAATCGGTTCCATACTCGAGCTCGTATTCCTGGCTAACGGTCTTACGTGGCAGTTTTCCCGGTTTACGTGCAGGAACAAAGCCGGCGCCGAGTGCCACGGCAACAGGCACGCCTACCATAAAACCGCGAGCCTCGGGTCCTACAACCTTAGTGATGCCCATGCCGGAGAAATGCTCCGCTAGCGCGTCGACCATGGCTTTAAGCGCTTCGGGATTGCTAAAGAGCGGCGTGATGTCCTTAAAGACGACTCCGGGCTCGGGATAGTCGGGGATGTCGACGATGTGAGATTCGAAGTCGTACATGGTGTGACCTTTCATGGGAGGCTGGTTTGTAGAAGCGTTTATTTGTCCGCGCTGGCGGTGCCGGTGTGCGAGGGGGCGACAACCTTAAGCGGCTGCACGAGGGATTCCTCGCGCACGGGGACCGCGGAGGCAGATGCCTCTTCGCTTTTGGCTTTGGTTGATTCGGAGCGTGCGATCTCCTCATCGAGGGCATCGATATCGGCGTCCTCGACTACGGCGTTGAGTGACTCAAACACGCGGTTTTTGAGCAGCGCAGTATGCACGCCCTCGGTGAGGTCATGTAACTTCTTAAACGCGCGTTCGAGCTTGGCATCGCGTTCGTCATCGGAGGTGTCCATGCCAAGCATACTCACGAGCACTTGCTCGAACATCGAAGACTCGCGGTTGGCGGATGATACGTACTGACGAAGGTTTCGCGGCTCGATATGAAAGCGTGACAGCTCGGAACAGTAGCGGATAATCGGAAAATCGCGCCCGTCGACGAGCTCACGGTTCTGCGGACTCTTGATAATGCGAATAAGGTCGTTTTCGGCCAAGGAGCGAATAAACGAGATCTCGACGCCCAACATATCCGGAATGGTCTCGATGGGGTGCAGTTTCTGCTTGGTTTCCTTTGGTTCCGTCTTGAGCGGAACATCGGACAGCAGACCCACCTCGTAGGCAAGCGTGGAGAGATCTGTAGCGTTTTCCAGACGTTGCTTGATCACGTTGAGCGGCATGTAGCGAGTCTTCTGCAGGTGCAGAATGACCTCTAGACGGTCAACGTCCTCCTTGGAGTATTGGCGATACCCCTTAGGCGTACGATGAGGGGTGATGAGCCCCTCATCTTCTAGAAATCTAATTTTTGAGTTCGAAAGATCGGGGTATGCGCCTCGAAGTAAATTGACGACCTGGCCGATACTCAGATAGTTGCGTTCGGCCATGCCCTACTCACCGGTTTCGATGCGCTCCGGCGTGCTCTCGTGGTAGATGAGCGTAAACGTACCGATCTGGACGGAAGATCCGTCGTGCAGCGGGGCGGCATTGACGATGGCGCCATCAACCCACGTGCCGTTGAGCGAGCCTAAGTCCTCGATGCGAGCAGCCAGACCCTCGCGAATAATGCGTGCGTGGCTACGCGATACGGTCATGTCATTGAGGAAAATGCCGTTTGCCGGATCGCGGCCAATGGTGGTCACATCATCCTCGAGTTCAAAGGCAGCACCGGTCTGCGGCCCCTTGACAATAGACAGAACGGGGGCGGTGATGCGAACGTTCGCCATAAGATCGGGAACGGTAACGTCGCTCGAAGGCACACGGAAGACGCAGGTTGCGTCGGCAGTCTTATCGTTTTGAGGCATATTGTTAACCATGTTGTCCATGACAACCCCTAACTTAACGCGGACATGCCGCAAAGAATGAACTGTACGTAATAATACCCCAATGGCTTAGTCTTCGATTTCGGGGTTAAGAAAGTCGACGTCTTCGTCCTCTGGATGCGCAACAGCCTGTTTAATGGCCGCTCCACCCTTAATGGAATAGATGACAGCGGTGAGCATGGAGAAGATGACGCCGCCATACACAAAAAAGATGCCGAGCGGTACCGAGCTGCCGTTGAGGCCCGGGAAGGCCGTGAACGTGGCAGGCAGCAGATGCCAGCCGTCCACGGTGGGAAAGCCCAGCAGCATGAGCGAGAAGCCGGTCATGAGCAGCGCCGTGGCAATCTTGCCGGGAAACACTACGTCGATGGGGCGGCGGTGGTAGTGGCGCACGATGAGCGTGCCGATGCCCAGGTAGATATCGCGACCGATGATGAGCACGCAGACCCAGATGGGAAGCTCGCCGCGAACCACGAGACCTAAAACGCCTGTAAATAGCAGCGCACGGTCGCAGATGGGATCCATAACCTTGCCGAGCCACGAGACCGTTTTGGTCATGCGGGCAATCTGACCGTCCATCCAGTCGGTGGAGGCCGCGATGGCATAGATGACAATGGCGACGACACGGTTGTTGTCCGTCACAAACAGGTACAGGAAGACCAGCGTGAGGATCAGGCGCGTGAAGGTAATGAAATTGGAGATCGTGAAAATCTTATTCGACGGGTAATCGGAGGTGCCGATAAGCTCCTTTTTGATCTTCTTTTTGATGCCCACAGGACTCCCCCGCTGGTAAACGACAAAACTCTCGATACTATACCCGTTCTGGCGACGTCTATCCAGCGTAAGCATAGAGAGTCCAGACATGTGGAGGACGGTATCGGCCGGGATGTTTATCGCTTTTGTATACACCAGCCTCCAAACATGTCGAAAAATGTTGTTTTTGGAGGCTGTTGTACAGGTTTTTGTTGCGCAGACGTATTGAACGGGAAAGTCGTTGACTCTTCGTTGCTATAAGCAATTGCTTATTCTTCCCAAAATATGGCAATTGACGAGTTCAAGTGAACGCATGAAGGCGGCTCCCGATGATTCGGGAGCCGCCTTCGCAATTCAACCTATGGGAAAACCGACTGCTAATTCAATTTGACCCAGATAGCGGGGCGGACTCCGAGCACTTCATCCTGCTCGTACCCGTCATCGCCTGATTCGATATCGCCCCACGTGTTCACGTAATTTACCAGAGGCTGACCGTCATAGTAAATGTCGTCGTAGAGCCAGCTGCCGCTATACTCTTCGACGGTAGAGGTCCACCATTCCTCATCTTCGTTCCCGCCCTTTACCGACGTTGCGTACAGGAAATCCTCCGACGGGGCGCGGTCGAAAACCATGAAGGAGCCGAGGATGGTGACATCTCCGTCGATAAGGCCGCGCTCTGCGTCGCTGAAGGCGTAATCCTTGAAACTGCCGTTCAGATAGTCGTATAGCGAGCTGGACTCGAAATCGGTTGCGTCGCCTTGCGTATCGAACGCCATCTCGTCGATGCACTGCTGGGTTACGAGAAGGGCCCGTCCGTCCTCCTTGTCGACTACGACCCATCTGATTGGTCTGCCGGCGACCGAGGTGCCCTTATAGGTCGAAAGGTCTTCCGAATAGGTCCCGAGCTCGACTGTTTGACCGATCGACTTGCTCTCGATTATCTCCTGCTCCGCCTTCATGTCCGCCTTCGTCTCGAGCATGGAAGGCAGGGGCGAGATGGCGACCATGACGGCAAGCAGGACGATGCCAGCGACAGCCGCGACGGCTATCTTCTTCCTCCTTTTCGAGAGGTTCGCAATCTTCGCTTCGGCCTCTCTTGCCTTCTCGCCCGAATCCCCGTAGCCCTGCTCGGCCAACTTCTCGAGGCTTTCCTTAGCGGCCTCAGCTTCCTTCCTGTTGCCCTTCTCGAGTATCGCGACGCTCGTCTTGTAGACCCTGTCCCTTCTGGATTCATCCAGGAACGCGGCATCTTCCAGATTCGCCAGTTTCTCGCGCACGGAGCCGCAGTTCCAGCAGGTGCCGCGCTTGAGGTTCACCGCCCCGCAGCCGCACTGCCACCATCCATCGTGCTCGGAATGGACGCCTGAGCATTTGAAGGTATCGGCCCCCATCTCGGAGAGCAGGACATCGCGTTCCGACTCCTCGACCCCGGTGAGTGCGAGTGGCGCGGGGCTATCGATGTCGATCGGATCTCCGAAGGACGTCTCGCCGTCCGCTCGGGTCACAACGGCACGCGAGCCGGTGATAACAGACAGCTTGATTCTCACCGCCTTGGGCCTGAGTACCTCGCCGGCGGGCAGGTCGGCATCTAGGAGCGAGAAGTCGACGGTCTCCGTCTCCCCTCCCTCGCCCTCGAGTCCGACTGTGAACTCTATGCGGCCGATGGGTTTCGTCGATACGTTGACGATTTTTGTCTGGAGGAAGCAGGCTCCCGTCTCGGTGTCCCTGGAGACCTGGACGGCCAGTAACCTGACGGGGCAGAGTTCCTGCCAAGAGGGGTTGGCGTCGCGGTAGACGATCTTGTACTTTGACATGTCTACACCACGGGCAGGGCATCTTCATCCGTTTTTGCGCTGGGCGCCGGTGCCGCTCGGTCTGGCAGTGCGCAGACGATCAGGCCGACCATGAGCGCCGTGCCGAAAAGGCCGATGAACCAGAGGATTCCCGCGCCATTGGTGTAATGCCCCTTGGCTCTGGCGATCTTGACAAGCTCCGCCACGCCGCAGATGTTGGCGACGATTGCCAGGAGGGGCAGGATGAGGATTATCAGCTCCAGCATTCTCATTTCCGTCCTTTCTTCTCGACCGCCCGCTTCGACACCGGCGGTCCTCCGTTACTTTCGATAACACCAATTCTACTGTCCTCACCTGCGAATTTGTTGAGCAACAAATTCGATTGTGTGAGCGGTCGGTTAAGCTGCGCAGACGTTGAGCTAATTACTCTTTGCCGCTGCGGCAAGACCGGTGCAGAAATCTGAATTAGCCCTATGCTCGGCTCGTATTGCAAACCCTTAAGCGAAGGGAGCCGCATATGCATGCAGCGGCATTTTCGCCTCGGGGGGGGTCACTCCTGAAACGACCCGTCTCCGAGGGCAATCGATTATCGAGTACGTACTGATTATCGCGGTCATCGGCCTTGTGATCGTGTTCGCGGGACCCGGCGTGGTCGGTGCCATCCGAAACCAGTTCAACCAGGTGGCGAACACGGTCGACGCCGGCACCGACGGAGACAACTTCATGAGCGCCGAGGAAAAGGCGTATAAGGAAGCGATGAAGACCGTAGCCCAGAAGGAGGCCAAGGACTGGACCCTCGATGAGCAGAAGGCCGCCACCGACATCGCCAAGAACGGCACATTTTCGGTCGTATACGCCAAAGCCAAGGCAGCCATGGACGCGAACACTTCGTGGCCGATGAAGCTCACCGATGGCAGGACTGTGACCTATCGAATCATCGGCATCAACCACGATGACCTCGCGGACGGTTCGGGCAAGGCCGGTCTGACGCTACAGCTCGATCAGGAACTCGCTGATGGACGTATAGATGCTCGTGGCCCATGGGATAAGTCACCTTTGAGGAGCAATCTCAACAATGGCGAACTGTTCAAGCTGTTCCCAACAGACTATCAGCAGAAGCTGGTTCCAGTAATTAAGTGGACAAACAACGATAACGGTATGTCTAAAACGGCTTCTGTCTCGAAGACTGAAGACCGAGTTTTTATTCCTTCCTATCGAGAACTTTATGGTGATCCCGTATCGAGCCTAAGCGATTATTCCTGGCTTGAGAACGAGGGCGAACAGTACGCTAAGATCTGGGATTCTGGTATGATGCGATCCCTTGATAATAGTTGGGCGGGAAAAGGCCTTACGCATTCGAGTCAAACAAAGCTGGAAGCCGCATATTCATCTGTTAATAATAGTGTCAGACCTGATTTCTGCTTCTAGCCCTATCTGCATCTAGCTGGTAAGCCCGCATGACCACGCGCGGGCTTTTCTTTTGGCGCTTCAGCCGGTATCACCGTACCGCGACGGTAGAATACTAGAGTACCGCGCTCTCCAGTACCGTATGGGTAACCGCAGACAGGCGCATGGAGAGGAGCAGGGCCATGAGGACTATCAAGGGATATAGGATCAAGGAGCCCGAGGATTGGGGCTTCGAGGTTCCCGCTGACTCGTCTCAGTGCATCCGCGATTTCCTGGATGCCTGGGAGAACGACAGTCGTTTGCTTGATTGCTATATGGACGAACTCCACGGCACGTTGAGGGAATTGTCCGTGGAAAGGGACGACCTCTTGCACAAGTACTATCTCAACGGCGGGTTCGTCGAGGAGCAATAGGGCGTATCCATGATAGGAAATGACGTAAGCACCGATAAGATTCCCGAGAACGTCGACTTCTCCGACAGCGTTCCGAACCCCTACATCGGGAAGGTGCGACGGCGTGTCACCGCCGAGCAAGAAGACGCTGAAGGAGCTCGAGGCGGCGAGCGGGAGAGGTCACCGATGGAGTTCAGGCTTGCAAACGGAACCGTGATCACGAACGAGGACATCGAGCGCGAGTGCGCAGAGTATGAATCCGGCTCTTGGGCGGGAACCCTGACGGGCCGCCACGAGCGGCATAAAGAAGTCTGAGTTCCTGCGTTTAGCCGCAATCGAATAGGCCGTGAACATCCTCAAATCGGCATAAAACCCATTAGAACGATATGGGGCGGAGAAAATCTCCGCCCCATATCAATTACTTCCTTCTGATGCCCACGGTCTGCCTCCTGTCTCCGTCATCTGACATATCCACTAGAAGGCAAATCCGGGTGATAATCCGGATGGGGTCTTACCGCTGCGGCAACAACATGGAGTTTCGATCGGCGGCTCCCGATGACGGATTTCTCCGCCGTCCCCGCCGCCGGCTACTGCCCTATCCCCGCCTGTATACCCCGCTGCGGTGGTCGACATCCACTGCGAGGATGACGAGGGCGCCGTCCCTAGGTCAGCACCTCGATGGCCGCGGCTCAATTCCCCTGCCATCGGCTGCGTGGGTTCCGGCAAGGGGTTCCAGCGCTGCTCGAAAGGGGCGCAAGGCTCGACTGTCGGTCGTGCCGGACGGTATGCGTTTTGGGACGGGGTGCCGCTTCGAATGATGAGGTCACCTCGTGGCACCCTCCTGCGTACCGGGTGTCCTCGGCTGTCCTGATGAGCGTCTATACTGAAATTGCTCACGCTGGGGGCTGCGCTTCGTCAGACAGAGCGGTACTCTGTCTTTGGCAAGCGGGCGCCCGCGACCAGACACTAATCCTGAGGAGGCAGATGTATGCGCATTTACTGCATGACGGATATCCACGGATGCCTTGAGCCATTTCTGAAGGCCCTGGAGACTGTCGACATGGAATCCGAGGATTCCATGCTGGTCCTCCTCGGCGACTACTGCGACAGGGGCCCCGACTCGCTCGGGGTGTTCAGGACCGTCATGGGGCTGCAGGAGCGCTACGGCGCGCGCGTCATCGCGCTGCGCGGAAACCATGAGGAGCAGCTCCTCGAGTACATGTCCAATGTGGACAACCCCGACTTCGCGCAGGCGTGGAAGCTCGCTGACAGCAACCTGGCGACCGCGAGGTCCTTCCTCGAGCCGGATGAGTTCGAGCATGTGCGGCACCTCCTCGTCCTGAAGCGCTTCGAGGAGGCGTACCGCTACACGGTGGGGCGCATAAGGAAATCTCACGGTGACGTCATCAGGTGGGTCAGGCGACTCCCGTACTACTGGGAGTCGCCTTTCGGGCAGGTGTTCGTCCATGCCGGCATCTACGAGGAGGCGGGCGTCGATTGGTGGAAGCCCGGAACTCCTGGGGAATTTTTCACGTCGATGCCCCCGATGTATGTCGGGCAGCACTTCGACCTCGACGTTATCGCCGGGCACGTCAACACCGAGGCGGTCTCGGGCATCGCGGGCTACCGCGGTATCTGGCATGACGGGACCAGCCATTACTACATCGACGGGAACGTCATGAAGAACGGCGAGGTCGCGGTGCTGACCTACGACTCGGAGACCGGCAGGTACTCGGGTCCGGGGCTGGGCCGGCACTAGGGCGCAGGGGAGGTATCCATCATGGAGGTCTTAGTCGGAGGCAGGGCCACGGACCGAGATATCGTGGAGAAAATCGCCCGCGATCAGGCCGGACTCGACAGAAGATACCTCAGGGTATACGGGAGCTGGGCTACCGGCCCGAACGGCGAGCCGGTTCAGGTCCTCGCCGACGACGAGGCCCATTTCGTCATTAAAGACCCTCGGATTTCCCTGCAGATCTCGATGAGGGTCCTGGACGGCGGCGTGATGGCCACGACGTTTCCGTCGCCCAGAGTCGTGACACCCGACACGTGCGCGGCTTTCACCGAGTTCTCGAATGCGTTGAACGATGTGAGGGTACGGGCGGGCCTGTTCGCCGTGGACACGGAGAACATGGATATCTACTATCAGGCGTTCATCCCGTCTGCGTTCCTCCGAGCCGACATCGAGAAAGCGCGGGAGCTCCTTCTCGAGACGGGTGTGAATTACTTCGGGACCATGTCCGTGCCGATCTGGGGCCTCGCCCAGGGTGACTGGCCGGTCGAGAAGGCAATCCGCTACATGAACGAAATCCTGGATGAGGGTTTCGTCTACGATGGCGACTATGATTAAAAAGGGATCCAGCCAGATGGCTGGATCCCTTTTTGGTGCTCAAGTCAATTCGACCGCCGGCGTCGCCGGCCAGCTGACTCGATGACGCCGGTCGCCATGCTGTACGGCACCCAAAAAGTGAACCCCCGACACAATGCAAACCCAGAGCCAAAACCCAGTGCCAAAATAATCCTTTCCTGCAGGCGGTCACGGGATGCATCCGGGCGGCAGTGGCCCGTCTTCGCAGGGAACCCCTGTCTCCATGGCCTCCTCGACCGTCCCGACGACCGCATCGTCGGGAAGTGACGGGAGGCCCCATGGGATGAAACCGAAGCGGGCGATGTGGGCCTCAAGGCACACATCGACGGTCATCTTCTTGATTGGCCTTGGGAAGAGGCGAAGTTTCATGGGTCCCCCAATCGTCGACGGGCTCATTCTCGCGCGGCGTGCGGATATGTTCCCGCGCCCCGCGGCCCGAGAGGATCCATTCCGAGAACCGGAGCACATTCTCGGTGGGTCCTGGATAGCGTGCGGCGGCGGCGCCTCCGAGAAACCACAACGTGAGCGCCTGGGCGTAAATCGAGATGCCTAGGCGCTCGGCATCCTCGACCACCGCCTGCACCGCCACACGGTCGAGCCGAAGCATGGCGGCGGCACAGGACAGCTCGATTTCCTCGTCCGTGGTGGGGCTAGGTCCAGTCATCGTCATAGATAAACCCCTGCGTATACAGCTCGTCGTCATTCAGCCTGCCGGCGATCACATCCATGTCAGCAATCTCCTTTCCTTGAGGCTTTCGCCGCACCGGCCTCTAATCTTCGTATGGCCCCTCTCCCTTCTTTGCGCGAGCGGCGTTTACGACGTCGAGCATGTGATGGGTAAAGTCTCGTGTCGTATTGCTCTTCGGGATTCTTGATTTCAGGACTTTTTTATATTCACAGTAGAGTTTATCGGGTACGTTCATGCTGACCTGGGCCAGCCCCTCACGTGTGCTCATCGTCGCTCCTTTTGTCTCGCGTCCGGCGGCTACCACATAACCAACCAAGAAATACGCTTAATACTATACATGAATATCTTCCCTTTTATGGCTACTATATATCTGTTATGTCTAGACAAAATTTGGGTATAGTAAGTTATGAGCCGCTTCAAGCCGCAAGAAGACGGCCAATGCATCAACCGAAGCGGTAAAACAACCCCCATATCGAAAGGAAATGACATGTTGGACTTAATAAATATGACGGCAGGCGATCTCAGCGCGCTCATCAATGACGACGCTGGCGGCAACACCTACTCTACGAGGTTCGGCAAGAGTGTGTATGGCACCATCGCGTTTAACCTCGGCAAGTATAAGTCTCAGCAGAAACATCTTCTCGATGTGCTGGATTCCGTAGAAGACTCCCGTCCGCTCCGGGATATCCTTGTCCATGAAGAGAATCCAGCACAGATTTTGGAAATACTGGCAGCTATCGGCGCGGAAGATGAGGTGAAGCAGGCGTATACAGATGGCGAGGAGGCATGGACGTGCGCTATATCGGACGGTTTCGGGGTGTCCGCTGCATGCGCCAAAAGCGCGGCAGCCATGCGCCGGGCGACCATATACGGCAAGCAGTCCGACGACTCCGACCGGGAGGCCGCCGCATAGGGGTCCGGTGGATGCCCGGAATGGAAGCCTGTCGCCGTCGGTGCGATGACTTCCGTGCTCTAAGAGCTCGGGTATAAGGCTGCCCCTGTCATCTTGATCCCGATTGTCAAGAAACTGCCGGCCGCGAAGGTCGAACTCGCCGCAGCTCGCGCGACCGCGGACACGCTCCGGGACCAGATCACCTTCACGCAGCAGGTGGCTCTTGGTAACCGCACGAACGATTTGAGGTTCTTGGCACAGGCAATCGAGTTGTTGAAAATGGGCTCATACAGCGGCTCTTAGAGCGCCTGCCGCACTCCCCCGCCATTATCTCTGCGGCTCCCTCGTATTGAGCCCATTCTGGTCGGCGTTTCGAGTTCGGGGCGTATGCGGTGGGTGGATAATGGATTCACTTCGATGGCGGCGTTGACGGGGGCAACCATGGCGATCTGCGAGATCAAATTCGATGAGGGCGAAAGGGCCTTGATTCAGGGCCATGCGGACGCCGCGGGCATGTCCTTTCCCGAGTTCGTGAGAAGGGCCGCGCTCGAGAAGGCTGAGGACATGGCGGACATCATGGCCTACAACGAGGCCTTGGACGGGGATGACGGTACCCGCTACTCGATGGAAGAGGTCGTGCGCATGGCGGTGGAGGCCGAGTGACTGTCCGCACGTATCGTCTGCTCGATCTTGACAAGGGCGTCGGATATCTGCCTGCTGGTGGGAAGCGCGAAGCGCTCCCTGCGCGACACAACCTCATCGAACATCGGGACAAGGAACGCCCGGACCTCCGCCTCTTGGAACTGCGATGGGAGCGTCTCCTCCATCAGCGCCTTGAACTCCTCCGGCTTTACGCCGTCTAGGGCAGCAAGCAGCTCGTCCATCTCGCGTCCGTCGAGCAGGTACTCGACCGCCATGCACGACACCATGGCGCTGAAGTAGCGCCCGAAAGACGCGCTGTCGCCTTCGAACAGTATCCCGCCGACTACTCCCGCGGCCGCCGTGCCGACCGTTCCGCCGACCATGCCGCCCGCGAGGCCGACGACGGTCCCCACGCCGGGCGACACCGCCGTGCCGGCCGCGGCACCGACCTTCGCCGCCGCGACTCCTGCCGCAGCGGCGCCGGCGATTCCCCCGGTGATCGAGGTGGCGAGGCATGCCATGTTCTGGGCGTACTGGGCGCCACTTGCCTTGCCCTGGAAGAGCCTGTAGGTCTCGGGGACCGAGAACACGGCGAGGGTCACCGCTGCCGAGACGGCATTGCCCCTTAGCATCTTCGCGAGCTGCTTGGAGGCGGCCGCCCCGCTGATGGCGGTCTTGCCCGTAAGGGCGCGCAGGCCGTTGACGATTGTGACGGACGCCTTGAATCCGAGCTTGCCGACCAACGCCTGGCTGGGCGCCATCAAAGCGTTGGAAAGCCCCGTTCTGGAGAGCTGTGAGACGACCATATGCTGGGCGAAGGACAAGCCGAACACCTGGACGCCGGCGGCGATGCCAGCCTGGACGGCACCGGTGATGTCCTTGGTCTCCCTGTACGCCATGAACGTCGTCGCCAGAAACGACAGGCCGAACGCGCAGGAGCATGTGACCGCGCCGGTCGCGGCGTCATAGGCCACCGATTCAATCGTTCCCGGCTTGGTGAGGTTCACCGCCTGGTCGTATGTGAGCTTGCCCTTGCGGACGATCTTCTCGGCGTCCCTGGGGTCGCTGACGCCGGGGACCTTGCCTTGGCTAATCTTCTTCTCGAAACCGCGGAGCACCTGCTGGTACTGGTCTTTCGGGACTTCGAGCTGCATCGGCGTGCGGTCTTCTGTGAGGTAGCGATACTGATGGCTGCTCGGATCGAAGCATGCCTCGAGGGAGCCGCGTGCCGTCTTGTAGTACTTGGTCTGGATCAGAACGCCGTCGACACTTCGGTCGGGTCCGTTCTTCGCGTTGTCCCTCCCCAGAATCTCGGCCTGGTGACCCTGGAGCCTGTCGATGATGCTGTTCGCCTCCTCGGCAAGTTCTCCGTGGCCCGCAGGGTTGTTGACCGAGGCCCGTTGCTCGACGAAGACCTCCCCGTTGCTGTTGATGGTTGCCGCAGCCGCGACTGCTACGGCTTTAACCGCCGTATCGTCCACTGCGGCAAGCTCGCTGTCGATGCCGGCGGCGCGGTCATCCTCGAGGCCACGGAGCGCCTTGCAGCGGGATACGAACTGGCTCCGGCACGATTCGTCGACGGTGAGCGCAAGGTTGCCTTCACCGTCGGAGGCGAAGGAGCTGGGTTCGAAGTACGCCCATTCGAAGTAGAAGAGGCGGGACTGCCTCTTTTCCTTCCCCGGGACGGCGAACGCATCGGCGTCTGCCTTGATGTAGACGCCCTTTTCGGTCATGGCGATGCCGCTGGGCCTGAGGTCGAACTCGGCGTCGGCCCAGACGACGGTCTGTTCCCTCGGTATCGGGAAGGCTGACTTCACCTTGGCGGCATTGGCTTCCGTCAACGGGAGCGGAGACTCCTGGAATGAGCCGAGTAGCTCCTGTGCGCGGGTGGCCTCAATCGCCCTCAAGGCTTCCTGTACCTTGGGCGCGTACTCCACCTTCTCCGCATCAAGTCTTTCGGCCTCTTTTTCGTCGAGGACGGCCTTCGCGCCGCCCGCCGCCCCTGCGATTGCCGCGCCCGCCGTTGTAGCCGCGTCCACGATCGCAGCGCCTGCCGCTACCGCCACCCCAGATGCCCCCTCGGCAATCCTGGCCGTCGCCTCGCCGGCAGTCTTAGTGGCCCTCTGAATCTCCTGCAGCGGGTCGAAGCCTTTGTCGAATATGCTCATGGACGATTCTTTCTCGTGGGCGAACAGACAGTTCGAATCGCGTTGTTTCTCATACGGGCGTTATTATAGCCATGCGTCTCTATGCCTTTGGTACAGCTGCCAGACCCGGCGCGGGAAACTCGAGCAAGATTGTCGAATATTGGGCGGTACAAGGGTGGCGCCCACAATCGCCTTTATATCGACAAGGTGCAGCCGTGCGAGGCTTTGAGAGGGCAATTGACTGCATTCAAGACGCTCGGTTTTCTCCCCTACCGTCGATGCGGTTGCCGCTGCGGCACGTTGAGGGTTGACCGAATCACCCCATCGTACGCTCCTGCATGCAATATCAACCCTTACACGAAGGGAGTGTCGCATATGCATGCAGCGGCGCAGAACCTTCGGAGACGGGTATCTCCTAGAGGTACCCGTCTCCGAGGACAGTCAATTATCGAATACGTCCTGATCGTGGCCGTCATCGGCCTTGTCATCGTGTTCGCGGGTCCCGGCGTGGCTGGCGCCATCCGTAACCAGTTCAGCCAGGTCACGAACACGGTCGACTCCGGTACCGACGGGGACAACTTCATCTCGGCCGAGGAGAAGGCCTACCGCGAGGCGATGAAGACCGTCGCGCAGAAGGAGGCCAAGGACTGGACGCTCGACGAGCAGAAGGCCGCCGCCACCGACATCGCGAAGAACGGCACGTCTTCTGTGGTCTACGCCAAGGCCAAGGGCGCCATGGATGCGGGAACGGTTTGGTCGGTCAAGCTCACGAATGGCCAGGCCCTTCAGTACCGTATCATCGGCATAAATCACGACGACCTCGCTGGCGGTTCGGACAGGGCGGGTCTCACGTTCGAGGCAACCAACACTGCCCTAGCTTCCCAGAGAATAAACGCTTCGAACACCAACGCTGGCGGCTGGGAGAAGTCCGAACTCCGCGATCGCCTCAATAACGGAGACCTCTGGGCGCTTTTGCCCTCCGAGCTCCAGTCTAAAATGAAGTCCGTCACGAAGTTAACCGATAACAGGGGCGGAGGCACCGCCGGCACTCCCTCGGCCACGACCGACAGGGTCTTCCTCCTCAGCTCGACCGAGGTCTGGGGCGATCTAGACTCCGACGGCACCCAGTACGAGTATTACGCTTCCAGGGGCGTGACGAAGTCGAGCTATTCCGGTGCTTCGTCGAGATTTGATCACTGGACCCGCTCCGTGCGTTCGGGCTACTCCGCGAGCTTCCGCTGTGTCCGTGGCAGCGGTGGTTTGGATTACGGCAGCGCGACGTTCGCCTATTACGTGTTCCCCGCCTTCTGCTTCTAATCTCAGCCATAAAGCCCGCGCGATCCCGCGCGGGCTTTTCTTTTGGCAAGTGTACGAACTATTTTAGGTTCGTGGCACAGGTAGTCGGGTTGAGGAAATATGGGGTCATACAGCGGCTCTCAGAGCGTCTGCCGCACTCCCCCGCCATTATCTTTGCGGCGACCTCGTATGGGGTCCATCCCGCTTGGCGTTTCGTTGCAACAGCCCACTTGTCCACCGATCAAGTGAACTACTGGAATAAATACAGCGACACGCTTGTTCGTTACAGTCGCTATATCTGTGTAAATCGCCGCGATAAATACAGCCTGTACTCGGCTGTATACCAGCTACGCGTATGTAGATTCATATCGCGTTAATAAATCGACTCATGCGTATGCAAAACGCGCAAGTAGCAGCAATAGGCGATTATCGCTCAGGTAGATTTTTGGCACCCTGTTGCTTAATCAAAATTAAGCAACTGTTTAAAACAAAATAGGTCAGGCACTAGGTGCCTGACCTGCAAACTTCTGGTCGGGACGACTGGATTCGAACCAGCGACCCCTTGACCCCCAGTCAAGTGCGCTACCAAGCTGCGCCACGTCCCGAAGCTTTTGTTTGTTGCTCTGCTCTCGCTTGCAACAGGGAGTATAGTAACCCGAAACTTTGTCCTTGTGCAAGAACTTTTTTACAAATTTTGAAGCAAGTCTAAAATTGTATCTGCGAGCTGGGGTTTTGTTAGTACGGGAAGTTCTTGCGTGCCCGCTGTACTCACTATCCAGGCCTTGTTGGTATCGGTCCCAAAGCCCGAATCGGCGCGCGAGACATCGTTGGCGATAATGGCATCGCAACCCTTGCGCACGAGTTTGCGCTGCGCGTACTCCACGACGTTATCGGTCTCGGCCGCAAAGCCGATCACACGGCGATCGCCCTTTTGGCTTGAGAGCTCGGCCAGGATGTCAACGGTCTCGACGAGCTCAATTCGACCCAGGCGCTCGTTGGCCTTTTTGAGTTTATGGTTCGCCGGGGCCGCAGGCGTGTAGTCGGCGACGGCGGCGGCACAAATGGCCGCGTCGGCCGTCTGGAAGGCGCTCAGCGCAGCCTGGAGCATTTCCGCGGCGGTTTGTACGCGCACGCACGCTACACCGCGGGGAACGTCGAGCGATGTCGGTCCCAGCACAAGCGTGACGGCGGCACCGCGGCGCGCGGCCTCCCCCGCCAGGGCGATGCCCATCTTGCCCGATGAACGGTTGCCTATGAAGCGCACGGGGTCGATCGGCTCGTACGTGGGGCCGGCGGTGATTACGATGCGCTTGCCCACAAGGTCCTGAGGAGCGGGGTCGAGCAGCTTGCAGACGGCCTCGACGATGTCCTCGGGCTCGCTCATGCGTCCCGTGTCAACATCGCCGCAGGCAAGGTAGCCGCTACCCGGACCCACAACGTGGACACCGCGCTCGCGCAGCGTGGTCATGTTGGCCTGCGTGGCCGGCGCCTTCCACATGCCATTGTTCATGGCTGGCGCGACCACGATAGGACGCGGCGTGGCAAGCAACGTAGTGGAGATGAGGTCATCGGCGATGCCGTTGGCCATCTTGGCGATGATATTGGCCGTCGCGGGCGCCACGACCACCAAGTCGGGCTCCTGCGCCAGCGAGATATGGTGGATGGGGTCGGAGGGGTCGTCGAACAGACCTACAGCGACCGGCTCGCCCGTGAGCGCGCGAAAGGTGAGCGGGCCTACAAACTCGGTGGCATGCTCGCTCATAACGACCTTGACGCGGGCGCCGCGCTTTTGCAGCAGGCGCACGATATTGCACGACTTATAGGCGGCGATCCCGCCGGTAATGCCCAGCAGGATCGTTTTTCCCTCAAGTTGCATTGAATTGTCGGGTGCCGTCGTCATTGTTAGGCTTCCTTGTTGGGGAGCACGAGCAGGCGGTGGCAGTACGGGCAGTGCGTAATCTCACTACCGTCGTGGTTGAGGTCGCTCATGGACGACGCCTGCAGCGCGGTGTGGCAGACCGTGGGGATGTTGCCCTTGATGGTCTCGACGGCCAGGCCACGGAACTGCTTGAGTAGACGCTCGTAGTCGGTGAGCACGTCGGTCGGCAGCGTGGCGGCAAGCGCGGTGCGCTCCTTGGTGGCGGCATCAATCTGGGCCTGCAGGTCGGCGGCCTTGGCACGGGCGGCCTTGGTGTCGGCCTTCACGCCCTCCTCGAATTTGGCGATGATGGCCTGCGCGCGAGCCTCACGGTCGAGCGCCTCCTTGTGGGCGACAACGACATCCTTGCGGGTGTGCTCAATCTTGTCCAGTCGCTTGGCCAGGGTGGCGAGCTCGTTTTCCAGATCCTGGACCTCGCGGTAGTCAGAGCCGTCGAAGTGGCGTTTCTTGGCGGCCTCGATGGCGTTGTTGGTCTGGATCTCGGTGGTGTTGAGATCGTCCAGCTCAATGTCGAGGTCCTTGCGCTGAGCATAGAGCTTGGTCATTTCGGACTTAAGCTTTACATAGGTTTTGCGCTTTGAGGCGAGCTCCTTGAGCTCCGGCATATTGGCAAGTTCACTCTTGTTGCGGGCGAGCTCCAAATCGATCTGTTGCAGCTTGAGTAGCGTAGCGCCGGCGCTCATAAGTTCTCTCCTTTTGTCACAGTCCACCATTGGCAAGGGTTCAGTATTTTAATCGCATGACGGGGGTCGACCCCGGCGTCAACCGCAGAGTTCATCAAGATATCCACGAACGGCTCCTCGGAGCGATCGTGGCCGAGCAAGATCACGCTCAGCCCGCGCAAGGCAAGATCTTGCGCCACGTGATAGCCCGCCTCGCCCGTCACGATGACATCCGCACCGGCGGCGATGGCAAGCTCGCCAAAGTCGCCGAGGGAGCCGCCCAGAATGGCGACGGTGCGGCACGGGCGCTCGGCATCGCCCCATACGCGTGGGTCGCTGCCAAAGGCCGTGGCAGCACGGGCGGCAAGATCGCACAGCGTGCACGGGTCGTTGAGTGTCGCAAGCGCGCCCAGGCCGGTCGACTCGGGGTCGTCCACGTGCTCCAGCGAGCTATCGGGCACGGCGTCCAACAGCTTACTTAGGCAGATGCGTGCCTCGTGCGAGCGGTCCAGGTTGGTGTGGAGCGAGATAATGCTCACCCCGCAGCGGGCCGCCTCGTAGAGCGCCGCGCTGCACTGGGGGCGCGTTGCGCTGGGCGGGCAAAACGACTCGGGCGCCTTGATGTAGACGGGATGATGCGTGAGCAACACGTTGGCTCCGGCTTCCAAGGCGCGCTGCACGTTGTCCCTGGTAGCGTCAAGCGCGCAGGCAACGCCGCGGATCTCGTCGTCGGGGTCGCCAACGGATAAGCCTACGTGGTCCCAGGGCTCGGCGTCCGTCTTGGGATAGCGTGCCAGCAGGGCGCGCTCGAGCTCGGCGACGATCATGCGGCACCTACGATCGAGAGCAGCGTCTGGGCAAAGTCGTCCAGATCGCTCGGATTCACGCGGTCATCGAAGGAGATGCGCAGTGCGCCCAGCGCCTGCTCGCGACCAATGCCCATGGCGCTGAGCACGTGGCTCGGGTCCATGCTGCCGCTCGAGCAAGCCGATCCGGCCGAAACCTCAAAGCCGGCGGCGTCGAGCTTGATGATGAGCTCCTCGGAGTCCATGCCGTCAATATAGATCGAAACCATGCCGGGCAGACGGTCGGCCTGCGTGTAGTCGCCCATGGTAGCGTGAAAGCGTGGATTGGCCGTAAGCGTGGCGTAGAGCTTGTCGGAAAGGGCTTGCAGCTTCTCGCGCTCCTGAGCCACATGGGGCGCCAGAGACGAGGCGGCAGCGGCAAAGGCCAGCTGCGTGCGCAGGTCCTGCGTGCCGGCACGACGTCCGGCTTCCTGTCCTCCGCCAAAGATGCGGGGGCGCAGCGGCGTGCGGCTTTTTAGGTATAAGGCGCCGGAGGCTACGGGGCCGCCAATCTTGTGTGCTGCAACGGTCATAGCATCGACGCCCAGCTCGGTCACATCGAGCGGAATATGCAGATAGCCCTGGATGGCATCGGTGTGGAACAGGGCACCCGCGGTGTGCGCAGCCGCGGCAAGCTCGCGAATAGGCTGTACCACACCGGTCTCGTTGTTGGCGGCCATGATGCTCACGAGCGCGACGTCGTCGCCCAACAAGTCGCTCAGCTCGGCAGGCTCGATGTAGCCCGCACGGCAGGGCTGCACCAGGTCGACGGTAAAGCCGGCGGCTCGCAGCAGCGGCAGGTTGTCCAGAATCGAATCGTGCTCGATCGCAGACACGATCACGCGCTCGCGCTTACGATCGCGCTGACGAGCACCCTCGGCAAGTCCGAGGAGCGCCAGCTGGTTGGCCTCGGTACCGCCGTTGGTTAGGACGATCTCGGACGGGCGAACGCGCGCGCCAAAGCTGCGGGCGATCTCGCGGCGTGCAACCTCCAGACGTGCGGCAGCCTTGCGGCCGAGCGAGTGCAGCGAGTTGGGGTTGACGCCTGCAAGCTCGCTTTCGTCGTACTCGCGCTGCGCAAGGAGCGCCTCGGCGCGCATGGGCGTCGAGGCGGCATAGTCAAGATTCACGGGTATGCGGTTTTGACCTGCGGTCATAAGGGTTTATGCCTCCTGTGCGGCCTCGTTGCCCAGCTTCTGCAGCAGCGCAACCTCGGCGGCGGGATCTTCGGACTTAAATACGGCGGAGCCGGCTACGAGTACGTTGGCGCCGGCCTTGACGACCTCGGCGATGTTTTTGGAAGAGATGCCGCCGTCGACCTCGATCATGGGCGACACACCGTGGCGCTCGCACATGGCCTTGAGCTCGTGGAGCTTATGCAGCGTGCCCGGGATAAAGCTCTGGCCGCCAAAGCCGGGGTTCACGCTCATGAGCAGCACCATGTCGACGACCTCGATAATGCTCTCGAGCACGCAGACGGGGGTGGCGGGGTTGAGTACCACGCCGGCCTTGACGCCGCGCTGCTGTAGGTGTGTGAGCGTGCGGTGCAGGTGCGTGGAGGCCTCATAGTGCACGGTGATCATATCGGCGCCGGCGTCGGCATACCAATCGACGGTCTCGTCGGGGTTCGACACCATCAGGTGCGCGTCGACCGGCACCTTGGTGGAGCGCTTGACGGCCTTGAGGATTTCGACGCCAAAGGTGAGGTTGCCGGTAAAGTGACCGTCCATGACGTCGAAGTGCACATAGTCGGCGCCGGCGATCTTGTCGAGCTCGCCCTTGAGGTTGGCCATGTCGGCTGAGAGGACGGACGGAGCGATTTTGATGGAACCCATGGTAGTAGCCTTTCTGCGCTAGTCGGTGAGTCCGTAGAACTCTTGAGAGGGGACGCGGTCGGTAAGGATCTCGAGCGCCCTATCCAAAGTAACACCGTTGTAGAGCGTTTGCTCCACGGCAAAGGTGAGCGGAATGTCTACGCCCAGCGAACGGGCGAGCTCGCTCACGCTGCGGGCGGCGACGGCGCCCTCGACCACCATATGCGTGCGCGCCTGGTACTCGTCGAGCGATACGCCGTGGGCAAACTCGTAGCCGAAGGTGCGGTTGCGCGAATGCTCGGAGGTGCAGGTGGCAATAAGGTCGCCCATGCCGGCAAGACCCATACAGGTCATGGCCTGGCCGCCGCGGGCGTGCACCAGTCGGCTGATTTCTGCCAGGCCGCGCGTCATGATAAGGGCGAGCGTGTTGTCGCCTGCGCCGGTACCGGCGGAGATGCCGCACACGATGGCGATGACGTTTTTCATGGCGCCGCAAACCTCGACGCCGGTCATGTCCTGCGACAGATAGATGCGGAAGGCCGTGGATAGGAGCAGGTCCTTAAAGGTCTCCCCTACCTGCGAGTCTTTGCTGGCGATGACGGCGGCGGAAAGTCCGCCGCGGCATATCTCCTCGGCATGGTTGGGGCCCGAGAGCGCCGCCACACGCATCTCGTTGCCGATCTCGCTGGCGATGACCTCGCTCATGAGCATGCCGGACTCGGGCTCGATGCCCTTGGTGAGGCACAGGACCGGAGTTTCGGTATCGATAAACGGCGCTGCCCGATGGCACACGTCGCGCAGGTGCATGGAGGGCACGGCAAAGATGATCGCATCGGCACCGTCGAGCGCTCGCGACAGGTCCGTGGAGGCGACGACGTTGCCGGGCAGCTCGTAGTCCACCAGATAGCGCGGGTTGCGGTGCTCACCGTTAATGCCGGCGGCCGTCTGCTCGCTGTGGGCCCACATGGTCACGCGCTCGGCTCGCGCGGCGGCAAGGCCGGCGACGGCGGTTCCCCAGGAGCCGGAGCCAATCAGCGCAACATTCATGACTCTCTCCTACTTATCGTCGGGCTCGGTGACGCGCTTGGTAAACGAGAGCTTGGATTCCTTACCCGTCATGAGCTTTTTGATGTTCGCGCGATGGGCCCACACCACGGTGATGCCGATCATCGCCATGCAAAACTTGAGGCCCAGGCTGCTGTACGGAAAGACCGCGCAGGCGGCGATGGGAAGACCGATGGCCGCGGCAAGCGAGCCCACCGACACATACTTGGTGATGGCGACGGCCACGATAAACATGCCCAGTAGCGAAAGTCCGATGGGCCAGTACCAGGCCAGTATGACGCCCAGCCCCACGGCAATGCCCTTACCGCCGTGGAAGTTGAGGTAGGGCGAGAAGATGTGTCCCCACACGGCAGCCAGGCAAATGACGCCGAGCATCCAGTCGCCGGCGGCACCGGGAGCCATGATGCTCACCGGGAAGGCATAGCCCACGCTCGCGATGAGCGGACGCGCGATAAGGACGCAGATGGCGCCCTTTAAGCAGTCGAGCAGCAGCGTGAGCGCGGCGACCTTGGGACCGGCTACGCGCAGGGCGTTGGTGGTGCCGATGTTGCCGGAGCCCGCCTTGCGAATATCCGTGTGGTTGAACACACGGCCCAGGATCAGGCCAAACGGAATCGCTCCGATAAAGAACGAGACCACGGCGCAGATGGCGGTCAGCAGAATCGGATTATGCATCCTTTTGCTCCTTCTTCCTAAAGAAGAGTCGAATGGGCGTGCCGGCAAAATCGAAGGTCGAGCGCATGCGGTTCTCCACGTAGCGCTGGTAGGTGTCGTTGACCAGGTCGCTGTGGTTGACGAAGAACGTAAACGTCGGCGGGTTGACGCCCGTCTGGGTCACGTAGTGCATGCGCAGGCGACGCTTGCCGTCCACCACGGTGTGGCCAAACTCGCGCAGGTCGGTGAGGAAGGTGTTGAGGCGCGAGGTACTGATCTTTTGCGAGCGCGTCTTCTCGGCAGCGTCGACCATCGCCCAGATCTTCTCGACGCCACGGCCAGTCAGGGCCGAGATGCGCAGGTACTGGGCCCAGGGAGCCATGACGCCCAGACGGCGGTCGACGGTCTCCATGCAGGCCTCGCGCTTGCGGTCGTCGTCGAGCAGGTCCCACTTGTTGAGCAGAACGACGATGGCGCAGCCGCGTTCGATGGCCAAGCCCATGACCTTCTGGTCCTGCTCGGTAACGCCTACGGAGGCGTCGACGACGAGCAGTGCCACGTCAGCACGGTCGATGGCGCGCAGGCCGCGGACCATGGAGTAGTACTCGATGTTCTCGTACACGGTGCTCTTCTTGCGAATACCCGCGGTGTCGACCATGCGGTAGTGCTTGCCGTTGCGCTCCACGACGGTGTCGATGGCGTCGCGCGTCGTGCCGGCGATGTTGGACACGATAGAGCGGTCGGCGCCCAGGATACGGTTGAACAGCGACGACTTACCGGCGTTGGGGCGGCCGATGATGGCGACGTTCAGCGCGTCGGGGAACTCATCGGCGACCTCGTCCTCTTCCTCGGGGAGCAGGGCCACGATGTCGTCGAGCAGGTCGCCCGTGCCGTGGCCGTGTAGGGCCGAGAGCGGCGTTGGCTCGCCGATGCCGAGCGAATAAAACTCCCAGATGCTGTCGTTTTCGCGATCGGGGTTGTCGAGCTTGTTCACCAGCAGAAAGACCGGCTTGTCGCAGCGCTTGAGCATGCGGGCGACCGACTCGTCCTCCTCGGTGACGCCGGTGCGGCCGTCGACCACAAATAGGATGACGGCGGCTTCCTCGGCGGCGGCGAGGGCCTGGTCGCGGATGGACGTGGCAAAGACGTCATCGCTCTTGAGCGGCTCGATGCCACCCGTGTCGACGATGGTGAACTCGCGGCCGTTCCAATCGGCCGTGTGGTAGGAGCGGTCGCGCGTTACGCCGCGGGACTCATGGACGATGGCGTCCGAGGTCTGGGCCAAGCGGTTAACGAGCGTGGACTTGCCCACGTTGGGGCGTCCGACGACGGCGACGATAGGTTTCATCTGCACTCCTTTAATGGGTAGGGTCAGCGGAATTAGTAGAGCCTGCGGGCACAATGCCAAGGATATGCTCCAGGGTATCGAGCAGCTCATGCGGCATGGTCGACACCACATGAACCTCGGCGCCGCGAGCTTCAAGGCTTGCGAGTAAATCGTCACGATGATACTCGTCAAGCGTCATGCCGTCAGCGTTGAACATGACCTTAGGCACAAAGAGCATAACCCCCAAGAGGTCCTGCGGCAGCTGCTCCAGAATGTCGCAGGCGACGATGAGGCCGGTCACATCCACGTTGCCGCCAAAGTAACGGTTTTCGATAGCGGTGACGGTGCCGGCAAGGCCCCGTGGCGACTCCACAAAGCGCGCCACGGTGTCGCGCGCGCTGGTGCCGGAGAGGCACAGGAGGCGCTGGTTGCGCCCGGCGATTGCCTCGCGGACGCGGGCCAGACGCTCGGCGTCGGCGGTGAGCACATCGTCGGTCTCGTCCAGATACGAGCGGATCATACCGATGCCGTCGTAATACTGCGGGTAGCCGTCGTAAAAATCGGCCTGGGGTGGCTCGATGCCGGCGTCCAGATAGAACTCATCGCTCATCTGGAAGGTGTGGCGGCCAAAGCGCTTGTAGGCACGATCCTGGAAGGGACGGATCATGGCAATGGTTTCGCGCGCGAGCTCAGGTTTGTCGCTGTATGACCAGGTAAAGCGGTTTTGATGCTTGGTAAAGCCCAGCGGCACAATGCCCAGGCTGGTGATCTGCTCGTGTTCCTCGCAAAAGCGTAGGGTCTTTTGCAGCTCCTCGCCGTCGTTCATGCCGGGACACAGCACAATCTGCGCGTGGATCTCGATGCCGGCGGCCATGATGGCCTCGAGCACGTCCATGCCGCGCTGGGCGTTGCGGCCCATCATGCGGCGGCGGACGTCGGGGCTTACGGCATGGACCGACACGTTCATGGGACTCATGTTGCGTTGGATAACGTTTTGCACGTCCTCGTCGGAAAGGTTCGTGAGCGTGACAAAGTTGCCCTGCAAAAAGCTCAGGCGGTAATCATCGTCACGAATGTAGAGCGTTGAGCGGCCGCCCTTGGGCAGCATGGTCATAAAGCAGAACACGCAGGCGTTTACGCAGGTACGCATGCCGTCGAAGATGGGGCCATCGAACTCCAAGCCCCAGTCCTCGCCGGGAAAACGGTCGAGCTCCACGGGGGTGACGGTGCCGTCGCTCGGGTCGAGAACCTCAAGTTCGACGGTGTCCTCGTCGGCCTCCCAGAGCCACACGATCATGTCGGTGAGTGCCTCGCCGTTGACCGTGAGCACGCGCATGCCCGGCTCGATACCCACATCCCATGCGGGCGATTCGGGACGCACGTTCTTTACGAGCGCGCCCTCACCCGGCTTGGGGTCGCGGCTGCGCCCGTAATCGGCCACCTCGGCGGCGTATGCGGGTACGGTCTGGTCCATGATTAGCGACAAAGCTCCTTGATGCGCGCAACGGCGCGTTCGATGTGTTCTTGCGGCGTTGAGGCTCCGGCGGTGATGCCGATGCGGCGCGCGTTGGCAAACCATGCGGCCTCAAGCTCGGATGCTTCCTCGATGTGATGGGTGTGCTCGCAGACATCGGCACAAATCTGTGCCAGGCGGCGCGTATTGCCCGAATTTTTGCCGCCCACGACGACCATGCAGTCGCAGCGGTTGGCAAGTGCAGCGGCCGCCTGCTGGCGCTCGCTCGTGGCAGCGCAGATCGTGTTAATCACACGCAGCTCCTGCACGCGCGGGGTGATGGAGGCCACTACCTCGGCCAGGTTCTGCGCGGTTTGGGTGGTCTGCACAACCAGGCCCACCTTGCCCTTGAGCGGCAGCGCGTCCGCATCGGCGGCGCAACTCACGACCTGCGCGTCATCGCCGGCGTGGCCCAGGATGCCCTCGACCTCGGGGTGGCCCGGCTCGCCCACGACAATCACACGGTAGCCCTCGCGCACCAGGCGCTCGGCCGCCACATGGACCTTCTTGACGTAGGGGCAGGTGGCATCGACCACGGTAAGGCCGCGCTCGCGAGCAGCCTCGATGACCTGCGGCACCACGCCGTGCGCGCGAATGACCACGGTGCCCGACGCGGCGTCGTCCAAGGTGTCTGCCAGACCGACGCCTGCCTCGGCGAGCTCGCGCACCACGATGGGGTTATGGATAAGCGGACCCAGCGTGTGGACCTGAGCGCTCTCCCCTGCCTGCGGCGCGGCGGCCAGTGCCATGTCGAGCGCGCGCTGTACGCCGTAGCAGGTACCGGCATGCGCTGCGATCTCGATGGTGGGGGCGGCGGCCTGGTCGGACGCGGTCGCGGCGGTATTCATGACGTGCTCGCCCATGGCTAGAACCTGCCGGGGTGCTCGGTGCACAGGTCGTCGCGCATGGCGTAGACGCGGTTCATGGCCTCGGACTCAAACCATGCCAGGCGCTCCTTGCGCTTGAGCTCGGCCGGTGCATCGGATAGCGAGATGGCCTTGCCGGCACGAATCCAGCACTTTTTGGGGCGCATGAGCTTTTTGCCCGCAGGCGTGATATCGGACCAGCCGCAGATGGCGAGCGGGTTGACGGGTGCCTTGCCCATCTGGGCGATAAGCGCAAAACCGCCGTGGACCTCGGGCTTAATCTCGCGCGAGCGGATGCGCGTGCCCTCGGGGAAGATCAGGACGTCCTCGCCGCGCTGCAGCGCATGCTGGGCGGCACGCAGGCACTTCATGTCGGCGGTGCCGCGCTCGACGGGAATGCCGCCCACGCGGCTAAAGGCCCAGCGCACGATCTTGCTCTTGGCAAACTCGGACTTAAAGATGGGGCGAACGCGGCGGCCGCCAAAAAACAGCGCCGTCTCTACAGCCAGGAGCTCGGCCATCGAGGTGTGGTTGCAGATGACCACGCTGCCGCGGCCTTCCTGGCGCTCAAACAGCAGGTCGCTGTCCTCTACCTTCCAGCGCCACATGAGCTTGGAGAAGACCCACAGGATGCCCATGACCACGAAGACGGTGCCACGGATGAGCACGGGGAACTCGGCATAAGGCGCGTTGTAGTAATCCTCGGGCGTCTGCTTAAACAGGCGCATGAGCTACCTCCTTTGGTTGATGAGGTCCTCGATTATCGAGACGACCTCGTCGATGGTATGTGCGGTGGAGTCGACGTGCACCGCGTCCTCGGCGGGCACAAGCGGCGCGACCTCACGGCTGCTGTCGAGCTTGTCGCGCTGCTTGAGGGCGTCGAGCGTCTCATCGACCTCGGCCTCGAGCTGCTCTTCGGTGGGCGGCTGGGCATCGTTTTGGTGGCGCTGCAGCACGCGGCGACGGGCGCGCTCGCGCGGGTCGGCGGTCAGAAAGACCTTGACCTGCGCGTTGGGGAACACGACGGTGCCGATGTCGCGACCCTCGGCCACGATGTCGCGGTCCTCGGCGGCGCGACGCTGATGGATGAGCATGGCCGCGCGTACGCCCGGGTAGGCCGAGACCTTGGAGACGTTGGCGTCCACCTGCGGGGTGCGAATGGCAGCCGAGGCGTCCGCGCCGTCGATGGTCAGGCGCGTGTCCTCGCCGGTGCCGTTTGTAAAGCGGATCTCGATTTGCTCAGCGAGGGCGTCGATGGCCGCCTCGTCGTCCAGATCGATGCCGCGGTCGAGCGCGGCGAAGGTGACGGCGCGATACATGGCGCCCGTGTCGAGCTTGTTAAAGCCCAGCTGGCGGGCGATCTCCTTGGCGATGGTGGACTTGCCGGATCCGGCGGGGCCGTCGATGGCGACGATCATGCAATGCTTCCTTTCGGTGGTTGACGTGCTGGTATGGGACGCGGGCGCTGCTTGCTGGCGGACTGGCTAGCCCGTGTAGCGCTCGCGGTAGGTGTTGCGCTTGGGCGCGGAGCCGTGGCTGCCGTGGTGGCGCGTGCGGGTCGCCGGCGCAGCGCCGCGCTTGGCGCCGGCCTGCTTGGGCGGGATGCCGCCGGCCTTGAGGATCTGCACCTCGCGGTCGGTGAGCTCGCGCCACGAGCCCTTGGCCACGTCCTTGAGCTCCAGGCCGGCAAAGTTGCAGCGGTGCAGGCGGATCACCGGGTGGTGGATCTTGCTCAGCATGCGCTTGACCTGGTTCTTGCGCCCCTCGCGGATGATGACCTCCACGGCGGTTGTACCGGGCTTCACACCCTGCGGGGCCACCGCCTCGGCCTCGCGCGCGGTAATGACGCGGCAGATCGCCGGCTGGCACAGGCCGTCGTCGAGCTCGATGCCGCGGCGCAGCGGTTCCAAGTCGCGATCGGTCAGGTGGCCGTCCACCAGCGCCTGATAGGTCTTGTAGACGTGCTTGCTGGGGTGCAGCAGGTCCTGCGACAGGTCGCCGTCGGTGGTAAAGAGCAAAAGGCCCGTGGTGTCGCGGTCCAGGCGACCCACCGGGAACAGGCCCGGAAAGCGGTCGCGCGGGACCAGGTCGGCCACGCAGGGGCGCTCCTGCGGATCGCTCATGGTGGTGAGATAGCCGGTCGGCTTGTAGAGCATCAGGTACACGGCGCCCTGGTTGAGCTTGACGGGCATGCCGTCAACCTCGATATGGTCGCGGTCCACATCGACCTTGGTGCCCAGTTCGGTCGCGACCTGGCCGTTGACGGTCACGCGGCCGGCGGTCATCAGGTCCTCCGAGCCGCGGCGGCTCGCCACGCCCGCGCGCGCCAAAAAGCGCTGCAGGCGCATGGTGTGCGGGTAGACGGGCTGGGCATCGGTCGCGGGTGCGCCCGTGGCACCGGCGACGCGCGTCTCCCCTGCCTCGTTAGTCCTCGTCATGCGTATCCTCCGCAGCGTCGTCGGTGGCAAGTGTTTCCTCGCCACCGACTGCCTCGACATCCTCAACATCGGTATCCAGCAGCTCGCGCTCTTCGTCCAGGTCCTCGACCTGCTCCTCGAGCGTAGACTGAATGCTGCGGCCGCTCAGGCGCTCGCGGATAAACTGGCGCGACTGCTCGTCGGGGGCAAACTGCTCCAGATCGGGCAGGTCGCGGGTGGAGCGCAGACCGAACTTCTCCAAAAAGGCGTTGGTCGTGCCGTAAATGATGGCCTGACCGCGCTGGGGGTCGCGACCGAGCTCGCGCACTAGACCCTTGTCAACGAGCGACGCGATGACGCCGTCGGAGTTGACGCCGCGGATGCCCTTGACCACCTCGCGCGTGACGGGCTGGTGGTAGGCGATCACAGCAAGAGTCTCGAGTGCCGCCTGCGACAGTTTTTGCGTATCCCAGCTCAGCACATAAGCTTCGACCACGTCATGGTAGGCGGGATGCGTAAACAGGCGCCAGCCGCCGGCAACCTCGCGCAGCTGAAAGCCGCGATTGGCCTCCTCGTACTCAACTTTGAGCTCGGCCAAAAGCGACGCACACTCGCCCGGGGCGATATCCAGCGCATCTGCCAGCGCGGGCGCGCTCACCGGATCGCTCGAAACCAGCAGGAGCGCCTCGAGGGCGCCTTTGAGGCTGTTTGCCTCTAGCGTAGAAAAGGTTGACATGGTTGCCGCTCCTATTCGGTGAGCTCGGGGCCCTCGCCGGGCACGTAGGCCTCGGCGCCCTCGACGCGGTTGATGCGGATGGTTCCAAAGATCTCGTCCTGGCTCAGGGTGAGCGAGCCGCGCTTGGCGAGTTCCAGCATGGCCAGGAAGGTGACGACGAGCTGCTCGGTGGTGGCGTCGCCGTCCAGCAGCTCGCGGAAGGTGCAGGTTTGGTGCGCCATGGTAAAGCGGTCGACCGAGGCCACCGTCAGGTCGAGCGGTACGCGATGCGGCGCCACGTGCTCGGCCTCCAGCAGGAAGGTCTGGCGCTTGCCGTCCAGGTCGGCGCAGATGACGGCGAGGCCGCGCAGCGTGATACCGGCCAGGTAGTCGGGCATAAGGCCCAAAAACTCGGGGTCGGGGCCGGCCACGCGCGGATGCATGCGGCTTTCGGCCTGCATGCGCGCGCCAAGGGCCGCCGCCGCGCCCTTAAACTGCTTGTAGGCGATCAGGCGCTGGATCAGGACCTCGCGCAGGGCGTCGCCGTCGAGTGCGCTGAGCTCTTCGAGGTCTTCGTCAATCTCGTCATCGTCGACGGATTTGCTGGGGGCCTCCTGGGGCACCAGCGAGACGGCCTTGATGTCTAAAAGGGTTGCCGCGACCAGTAAAAAGTCGCTCGCCACGTCCAGGTCCAGCGCCTCAATACGCTCGACCTCGGCAAGGTACTGCTCGGCCACCTCGCTGATCGAGATGGCGCCGATATCAACTTTTTGGCGGGTTACCAACTGCAGCAGCAGGTCGAACGGTCCGCTGTAGACCTGCGTCGACACGCGATACGACATCTTCGACCTCCTTTGACGGCGCCTTCGCGGCGCGGTTTGGGTGCATGTTGCGACCGTTTTGCACGGTCGACCTGTAAGTTTACCCTAGATGCCGGCGATTGCGAAGTTAAGCAGCTGCCCAGCGAGCGGATACACGGTAACGTCGAAATACCGCCCGATCACATCGATGCCGGTCCACATGGGCAGCAGATACAGCACGATGATAAGAATCGGCATGGCGTATTGCTGAAGTTGGTAGTAGTTGGCGAGTGCCTTGCCTTTGAGAAACGGCACGATGATCGACGAGCCGTCGAGCGGCGGAATCGGAATAAGGTTAAAGAACGCAAGCGACAGGTTGACCACGATAAAGGTGGCGCCAAAGTTCATGATTTGGGACGCTACGGCAAAGGACATGCTGGTGTAGAGGTTGCCGTATGCTGCGTGCATGAGGGCCGCGGCAAGGCATGCCAGTGCGATGTTCGATGCGGGACCGGCCGCGCTCACCAAGACCTCGTCGCGCTTGGGGTGCTTGAGGTTGCTGAGGTAGACGGGCACGGGCTTGGCGAAGGCGAACACCGGGCCACCGGCCGCGAGCATGAGCAGCGGTAGGATGATGGTGCCAAACGGGTCGATATGGTTGAGCGGGTTGAGCGAGACGCGGCCGCGCGAACGGGCCGTTTTGTCGCCGAGTGCCCAGGCCGCGGCGGCGTGTGCGCTCTCGTGGATCACGATGCCCACGATGACGGCGACGGCGCTCGCGAGCAGGTTCATGAGGTAGCTACTGGACATGGCGCTCCCCTAGCGGACGCGGCGCGAGGCGCGCGTGAGCAGGTAGTCGGCCACAAACAGGATGACGGCCACGATGGCGTAATCCAGGCGGAACACGCCGCCAAAGGGCGATGTGATGACGCCATAGCCGGCGATGGCGGTCGGCAGCGCGCGAGAAAGCTCAACGACAAAGCCCACGATCTGCAGCTTGGCGGTGAGGCCGCTAAAGCACAGCAGCACAGTCATCGCGCTCATAAAGATGCCGCAGATGCGGCACGCGATGGCTATGATGCTCATCGCCACGGCAGCGGCCTTACGAGAGTTCACGCGCGGTCTCCTCTTCGATCTGGGTGGAAAGCTCCAGCCATTCGTCCTCGAGCTTGGGCAGCTCTTGCTTAAGCCCGTTATATTCCCCCAGGGCGGCGTTGAACTTATCCTGATCGGCATAAAGCTCTTCGCTTGCCATCAATTCCATAAGCTCGTCATAGCGGGCGCGCTTTTTGTCCAGCTCTGCCTCGATCTTCTTGAGCTGGTTGCGCACGCCCTTGAGCTTTTTGTTGAGCGCGGCGCGGGCCTGGGCCTCGGCACGCTTTTGCTCCTTGGTCTTTTTGCCCTCGGCCGGCTTAGGCGCTGCGGCGGGGGTATCGGCCTGGGCGGCGCTGGCTTTGGTGGGCTTGGTCGCGGAAGGTGTGCTCTCCCCTGCAGCCTCGGCGGCGGCGCGGGCCGCGAGGTCCTCGCGCTTGTAGAGGTAGTAGTCGTAGTCGCCGTCATAGACCGTGACCTTGCCATCGCGGATGTCGATCACGCGGTTGGCCACGGCTCGCACCAGGTGCTCGTCGTGGCTAATCAGCACGATGGTGCCGGGGAAGTTTTGCAGGGCGTTCTCGAGCATGTCCACCGAGTCGATGTCCAGGTGGTTAGTGGGCTCGTCCAGGCACAGAAGTGCCTCGGGGGCAACGAGCATCTTAGCCAGGGCAAGACGCGCCTTTTCGCCGCCGGAAAGAACGCGAACCTGCTTTTCGATAGAATCGTTGTCGCTAAACAGGAAGGCGCCCAGTAGGCTGCGCTGCTGCGGCACGGTCCACTTGGGCGTGACGGTGTCGATCTCTTGCAGGACGGTGTTGGACTCGGTCATGCCTTCGAGCGCGTGCTGGGCGTAATAGGCCACGCCCACGTTGGTACCCAGGTCGCGCGCGCCGGTAGTGGGCGGCTCCAGGCCGGCGATGATCTTCATGAGCGTGGACTTGCCGGCGCCGTTGGGGCCGACGAGCGCCACGTGCTCGCCGCGGTAGAGCTTGAGGTCGATGTCGCTGTAGATGTGCTTGTCGCCGTAGGACTTGGAGACGCCCTCCAGGCTCACGACCATATCGCCGGAGCGCGGCGGGTCGGGGAACTTAAAGTCGATGTGCTTGTGGCCCTCGGGCAGGATGACGAGCTCCTTTTTGATTTGCTCGATCTTGCGGATGCGCTCCTGCGCCTGGGCGGCCTTGGTGGGCTTGTAGCGGAACTTGTCGACGAAGACCTGCATGTGGGCGATGTCGCGCTCCTGGGCGGCACGCTTGGCGCGCATCTGCTCCAGGTTGTCCTCGCGCTGCTTGAGGTAGCTGCTGTAATTGCCGGTGTAGGTGGTCACGCGGCGGTTCTCGAGCGCGGCGACGTGGTCGACGCAGGCGTCCATAAAGGCGCGGTCGTGGCTGACGATGAGCACGGCGCCGTCGTAGTTGGCGATAAAGCCGCGCAACCACTGGACGCTTTCGAGGTCCAGGTGGTTGGTGGGCTCGTCCAGAAGTAGCAGGTCGGGATGACGCAGGAAGAGCTTGGCCAGCGCGATGCGCATCTGCCAGCCGCCCGAGAACTCGGAACACGGGCGCTCAAAGTCGGTGACCTTAAAGCCCAGACCGGACAGGATCTTGCGGGCATTGCTTTCGAGCTCGTAGCCGCCCAAGTGCTCAAAACGGTCCTGGACCTGGCCGTACTCGTTAAGGAGCGCGTCGACGTCCTTGCCCTGCTCGGAGAGCTCGGTGATCTGGGCCTGAAGCTCGTTGGCGCGCTCACCCATGCGGCGGATTTCCTTGGCGGCGGCCATGACCTCGGCGAGGATGGTCGTGTCCTTGTGCTCCAGGTTGGTTTCCTGCTCGAGGTAGCCCACCTGACAGTCCTTGGAGTACTGGACCTGGCCGGCGTCGGGGCTGTCGATACCCATGATGATTTTGAGCATGGTGGTTTTGCCTGCGCCGTTGGGTCCCACGAGCGCAAAGCGTTCGCCGGGGTTGATCTGAAAGGACGCGCCGCTAAAGAGGACGCGCGCGCCGAAGCTTTTTTCGATCTTGTCGACCAGGAGGATCATGGTGCCGCCTTTGACCTTGTGTGCCTATATGAAAAAAGGCCCCAACTTGCGTTGGAGCCTCATTCAATGCTCGGGTGGAGACGAGGGGGATCGAACCCCTGACCTCTTGACTGCCAGTCAAGCGCTCTCCCAGCTGAGCTACGCCCCCGTGCGAAGAAGTACTATACGGGAACTCCCCCGCCGATGCAAGGACAATTTCGGAAAAATCTTTCGGCGGCGGGGCCGGGGATACGGTACGGGCTCGGGAGCGAGGGGCCCGCGACGCCCGATCCGGCCCGCGGGGGCGCGCCCCGCGGGCGGCGGCGTGGCCGCCGCCCTCCCTCCCGGCGCCCTTGGGACATCTCGAGTCCCGCCGGCCGCCGTTTTTTCGCTTCCGCGGCGCGGGCCGCCACCCGCCCAACGGCCATCCTGCCGGCACCAGGCCCATTATCGGGACCAATCGCGCCCCCGCCCACCCGGCGATCTCAAAACCATGCCGGTTTACGGGGCCAGGCCGGGAACCCTCGGGCATGCCGTAATCTGTAAAATCAAAACCGCAGGTAGACGAGTTGCGAATTTCGTGAAATGCAGGGTATGGACGGCCGGTCCGGGTCCAGCCCCGTAATCCGGCATGGTTTTGAAATGGCACCAGTTCGCCGATGGTTAACTCTATTTGCAGTCTTGGGATAATGGCTTGAACAATTCCCATCCAGTGATATTTCTTGTGATGCATCTTGATTGTCAGGGAATACCGGGTGTTAAAAACATGGCTTGATCGTGCGTTGTGCGACATGCTTGTGCATGGTAGTATTTCAAATCGTGATTTAACCCGATGGGAAATGAATTTCCATTGTTGAAATTATTATCACAGTACATAAGGGCTCTTGGCGCAACGGTTAGCGCAGGGGACTCATAATCCCTGGGTTCTGGGTTCGAATCCCGGAGGGCCCACCAGAGTATTTCGAGGCCGGGCAACACGCCTGGCCTCTTTACATTGCGTTGACGCCTTATTTTGGCCTGCAATGGCGTAGGGCGTTAATTTCATTCATATTTGCAATTTAGGATGGATTTACTTCAACAGCCACTAAGTAAAGATAAACTGTAGGACGATTGATATGAAAAAAGGCCCCAACTTGCGTTGGAGCCTCATTCAATGCTCGGGTGGAGACGAGGGGGATCGAACCCCTGACCTCTTGACTGCCAGTCAAGCGCTCTCCCAGCTGAGCTACGCCCCCGTGCGAAGAAGTACTATACGGGAACTCCCCCGCCGATGCAAGGACAATCTCGGAAAAACTTTCGGCGGCGGGGCCGGGGATGCGGTACGGGCTCGGGAGCGAGGGGCCCGCGGTGCCCGATCCGGCCCGCGGGGGCGCGCCCCGCGGGCGGCGGCGTGGCCGCCGCCCCCTCTCCGGCGCCCTTGGGACATCTCGAGTCCCGCCGGCCGCCGTTTTTTCGCTTCCGCGGCGCGGGCCGCCACCCGCCCAACGGCCATCCTGCCGGCACCAGGCCCATTATCGGGACCAATCGCGCTCCCGCCCGCCCGGCGATCTCAAAACCATGCCGGTTTACGGGGCCAGGCCGGGAACCCTCGGGCATGCCGTAATCGGTAAAATCAAAACCGCAGGTAGACGACTTGCGAATTTCGTGAGATGCAGGGTATGGACGGCCGGTCCGGGTCCAGCCCCGTAATCCGGCATGGTTTTGAGATGGCACTAATTAACTGGCAGGCAAACAAGGTTGTTCTAGTATCTCGTTGCCGGCTAATTCCCGATTTCCAACCAGTTGCACAAAACATTTGCTCGCAGTCGCGTCTCGGCGCGCTTCATCGCCTCGGATTTGGCTTTATATCGAATCCCCAAACGACTGCAGACGCTTTTGACTATGGTGTCTAGCTGGTTTTTGTCGTTAAGCATATCGTGGGTTACCAGGAACACGTCGAAACCCATGCTCTGGAGCGCAGTCATACGTTCCGCATCGTGGTCAAGTACCGCGCCTGATCCATGGATGACTTCACCTTGAATCTCGATAATTACTGCCTTCATTAGCATTGGGTTTACAATCACGATGTCGCCGTAGCAGACCTTTTGACCTGCGATACTTTGGGCTGCCTCGGATAGAGGGGTTAAATCGTTGAGATATACGTATCTGAAACCTGAACCACCTAGACGTCGAGAACGACTTAGGAGCAGGACCCCCGCGACCTCGAGTGGAGATGCAGCAATGCCGATAACCTGTTGAGCGGCATCATAAAACTGCTTTCCCCACATTTGACTTTTGACCTTATCGGCGAATCGATGCAGGTCGCTCAGTTCGATAAGCGGCTTTCTCATCCAAAGAGAAGTACCTTTGAGTTTCGTAACCTCTCTTCCATCCTCACGCTTGTTCGATTGGCCTTCATTATCTGGGACCTTAACGGTTGCGTGGGCATAAACTCGTTTCCAAGGAACCTCGTCTTCGCCTTCTCCAAGTTCGAACAGATCCTGCGTGCTGGAATTGCGATTCTCCTCTTCTGCCATTTTTAGCTGCATTTCGGCAGCGGGAGTTGGCTCGAAAACAGAAAACCAGCCGCATAGTTCGTACATAGCCAGCACGAGATCTATTTGAGACACAAAGCGTGTCATAGTAAATAACGTGTTAAGCGGATTGGTGACACTAAAGCCTAAATGAGTGTCGATTGTTGTGCCGGCATCCGATGCCCCTTCCCAGCGAACAGTAGAGCGCAATCCCGAGTGGTGATTACAACAACCTGGCGAAGCTATAGCGATAATCGGGGTCTTGAGGACGTCGATTACAAAGGGCGATTGAGATAGAGCTCGCCAGCCGTCTTCGGAGTTGGGCAGGCGCGGGTAGAGATCGCGCACCTGCGGCGGGCAGCGCCAGTAGCGGAATGCGGTGTTTGCGCAGACGACTTCGTCCATTTGCGCCTCCCCTGGTTTCGGCCGCGGGCCGTGCGGATCACGGGCATGGCCGATTATCTACTGGGCCATCATGCGGGTAAGTACCGGAAGCAAACCAATAGCTTGACGAGTTCTGCCGAAAATCCCTCGTGCAATACAATTCCGCTGGAAGGAGCCCTGGTTGTGTGGTCCATGTCTCCACATTTGCGCTCGAAACAGATGGGGAATTCAATGGAAATACGCATGCGTTTTATACAAAACATGCGATAGCATCAGCAAAAAGGGCGCGAAAATAATGACGCCTTAGACGACTACGATCCGATTTTAGTGTCAGTTTTTGTGTCACCCTTGGTGTCAAGACGATATGAGAAAGCCATTTGGGTCGCCTCCCCCGCGGCGCAGCTTCTTTTCGCGGGCTCGGGATGCCACAATGGGCTTTGAGTATCGGCCCGTGCGGTAGCCCTTACCGCACCTGCGGGGAGGAGGCTTCCCATGCCCCATGTTACCTCCATCGGCCTGGACGTCCACGCGCGATCGGTCGCCGCCGCGGCGTTCAACCCCTTCACCGGCGAGGTGGTGCACCGTGACTTCGGGACGGACGCCGCCGAGATCGCGGAGTGGGCTCTCGGGTTCGAGGAGCCCAGGGCCTGCTACGAGAGCGGCCCCACCGGCTTCCACATGGCGCGCGAGCTGCGCGCGCTCGGCCTCGACTGCGCCGTGGCCGCCGTCTCCAAGATGCAGAGGCCGGCGGCGGACGCGCGCCGCAAGAACGACCGGCGCGACGCCGAGTTCATCGCCCGCATGCTCGCCACCCACAACATCGTGGAGGTCCCGCTGCCCGATGCGGCCGTCGAGGCCGCCCGGGACCTCGACCGCGCCCTCGACGACGCCACGGCGGAGTACCGCCGCGCCAGGCAGCGCCTCAACATGTTCCTGATCAGGCTGGGCCACGTCTGGGACGAGCGTGTTAGCGCTAATCTAAAAATGACCACTTTCGCAAACGT